>JBBPYD010000185.1:0-47723 GCA_038200305.1 Bryobacterales bacterium | reverse complement strand
TTTACTTTTGCGTCCAACCAGATTTTCAAAGATCTGCGTGACATAACCAGGGATCTCAGTTACCCTTGAAACCCAATCTGCCACCGGCCTCGAAAGCCGTTATGGCGCAAGGAACACTTACATTTTGAATCAGTGCCTTGCAACCAGAAATTGTTAGAGAACTTGTTAAGAACTACAGGAAGCTATCAGTTCGCTTGATTTCTCCAGCGGTTTACTGCGACTAGCGCCCTACTCGACCCTTATACTGCACTCACAAGCTTACCAAAGTTTTCCTGCCCTTGCAAGCGTTTTTTTTTGAACGTTTGCTTTTTCTGCCGGGCCACTTCCGTTTTCTTGCGGCGACTTGATTAGAATATCAAGCCTCCCCAGGATTAGCAAGCCGGGTGGGAAACTTTCTTGCAAGTATTTAAAACAAGTATTTAAAATAGCTGCCGGAGGCTGTGCTCCGGTATTGCCAAACACAGCCGGACCGGCATTTACGGCGTGTTGTCAAGTACTTAAATCGCCATCACCGGGCAGCCCGAAGGATTTGCGAAACAGAACGAATCGGGCTTCGGGGATGGCCAGTTTGCGGAAATTGCCGAGCAAAGCCGATTTTGGCTAATCGGGCCTTGGTATGTGGCCCGAAGGATTTGCGAAACAGAACGAATCGGGCTTCGGGAATGGCCGGTTTACGGAAATTGCCGAGCAAAGCCAATTTGGGCTTGGGTGCAGGTTGCTGCCGCGGAGTTGCCATGGGTGCGCGGTCCCGTACGGTGTTCAAATGGAGCACTCTCATCGGTTTTGGTTTTAGCACGGGTGAAAGCGGCGATTTGAAGGACTGAGCGTAAGTGTTTCAATTGCAGCACAAAGCCATTGAAAATTGTTGTGATTCCCCCCCGCCTCCGGTGAGCCGCTTAAGCCCCTTTAACGGCGTATGCGAACCCTGAACTCGCTACGGGAGCCGAGGCGGTTGAGAATTACCATAAGGCGGTCGAGAGTGAATCTCCCGAGATCCGCATTCCGGATGCGGGAGAAGTCGGCTGCGGCGAAACCGGTTTTCTTCTGCGCGGCGCGGACGGTCAGCCCCTCTTTATCTAGAGCCTTGACGATTTAGCGGCAAGGATCGCCTTGAATTGCTCCGCGTCCGCGTATTCATACCCGAGGTCGCGAAAGAGGTTTCCGCTCCCCCGCACCACTTCCAGTTTTCGCCTTCATCGCAGCATCTCCTTGAGCTTTCTCAAACGCTCTTTCACCAGGTCGATTTCGTGTTTGAGCGTCTTGCAAGGCGGCGGCCGGTTTAAGTGACCTACTGTCCCCTCGTCGAACCGGACGTGCAGATTTCCCGCATCCGGCGCTCCTGGAAACCTTAGTCAGTGGCTCTCGTGGGGTTGGAGCCTCAGAAACTTTAAACCAAGCCGTTGGAAATGCTCGTAGTAGGTCATCCCTTCCGCCATTTGGTAGGGACGCTGGCCGCGGTGATGCTTTAAGTGGTTGGCCAGCCGATAGCCAGTGTGCCAGTCAATCTTCCCATGCGCCTGCGCGGGTATCCCAAAAAAAGTAGTTGGCCCAAACCTTCAGTTGCCGGTTTAGCCGCTCAATCAGCCGCGGGGCCGGCGTACAACCCTGACAGCGATCCGTCAGTTCGTTAATCCGCTCCCGCTCCCGCTCCCGCTCCCTCTGCAACGCCTTCTTCGACGGCTCCACATTCAGATACGGCTTGCCGCCTCCATGCCTCTTCCAGTGTGTCCCGCCGATAGATCCGATCATATAAAGCGTAAAACCGGAACTTCGGTTCCTGCTTCGCCTTCTGATGCAGCTTCTGTCTCAGTAAAGAGAGTTTCTCCGGCATTCCTGCGGCGCTTTGTGCGCTGCGCGGCGCCGGTTCTTCCGTAGTGGGTTTATCCAAGCGGTTCTCCTTTCCTCTTACTTCTGCTTGTTTCCAGCAAGGCCCCTTGGCTCCACGGTGATTAGCCGCTTCCTCGCTACTATGGCCTCTCCGACTCCCGGCTCGGGCCGCTCGCGGTTATTTGTCCCCACTGGCGGTTGTGCATCTTTCGACGTCACTCCCTTGCCGGGTCTCCCAGGCGCTAAAGCGAACAGGTTCCTTAGCTGATCTGTCCCTGCGCGCTGCCCCCTCTCACCCCGGGAAGTCCGGCGACTGCTTCTACCTATTGCTTATCGCCGGTGTCAGGCTTCATCCAATCGGGCGGACTGTCCACTTCCATTACGTAACGAGGCCGAAACGGGTTCGCTTGCGCTGCGGCTCACAGGTTCGCCGTTCGAGGCTTCGCCAAACGGGTTACCCCGTTTCACGCTCGATTGGCTACATGTCGAATAGGCAAATGCATGGTGAGCTCCTTTCCTCTCACTAGATCTGCCGGGCTTGGCCTGGCGCACCCGATTAACGCGGATTCTTGGGCCATAATAGGCCATACTGAAATGAATGATTGTTGAAATCGAAGGCGTTTCTTTGCATCTGGCTCATCCCGACGAGCTCGCTATCCGCTGGGTCGGCCAGGAGGAAGTGATGCGCCAGTTGCTGGCGGCGTGGCTGATTGTCGATCCCCTCGATATTCCGATGAATCCGCGCCTGCTGGGTAAGCCCGGCGTTGGGAAAACGACCATGGCCTACGCGGCCGGCAAGCGCATCGGCCGCGACGTCTATATCCTCCAAGCCACGGTGGATACGCGGCCCGAGGACCTTCTGGTCACGCCGGTTCTGGAAGGCGAAGGGCAACTGCGGTACGTGGCGTCTCCTTTGGTCACGGCGATGATCCAGGGCGGCGTGGCCATCCTAGATGAGGGCAATCGCATGAGCGAAAAGAGCTGGGCAAGTCTTGCGCCGCTGCTCGACACCCGCCGCTATGTGGAATCCATTGTGGCCGGAATCAAGATCAAGGCGCACCCGAATTTCCGGCTGGTGGCCACCATGAACGACGACGCTTCCACGTTCGACCTTCCCGAATACATCCACTCCCGCCTGCAACCGCAAATCATGATCGATTTTCCGGAGCGCGAAGAGGAATACCTGATTCTGAAGACCAACCTGCCTTTCGGTGACGAGGAAGTTCTCCAGTATGTGACGGATTTTCTGCAGCAGGCTCATGGCGCCGATGAGCGCTACACCGTCCGCGACGGAATTAACGTTGCGCGTTTCACCATGAAGTTGCAGGCCGATGGACAGGCGACCCAACAGGAGGCGCTGAGCGTGGCGATCCAGCAGACCCTCGGCGATGAGGCGGCACGCTATGCCCGGCGGGTCTGATCCGGCAAGCCTGACGCGCGGCTCTTTCCGTTATTTTCCGGTTCTGCCTGGCCGTCTGGAGTTTGCCATTGAGCTCCGCCGCGCGCTGATGCAAGCACGTCCGCAGGTTGTGGCGGTGGAGTTGCCTGCGTCTTTGCAGGAGGCGTATCTCACTGCCGTTGACCGCTTGCCCCAGTTCACCGTGATCCTGTATCCGGATGAATCGGCAGATGACGAGGACGCCGCCGCGATCTACATTCCGGTGGAACCCACCGATCCGTTCATCGAGGCCATCCGTACCGCCCGCGAAATCAACGCGGAGATCCTATTCATCGAGCCCGACCTTGCACCGAAACCGCACTTGCAGGATTACGCGCCGGACCCATACTCGATCCATTTCATCGGGTACGACAAGTACGTCGAACAGTATCGCCTCAACCCGCCCATGTTGCATGGAACCGGCGTTTCTGAACACGCAGCCGGAATTGCGTGGAAACTGCAAGGCGCGGACCCCTCCGCAAACACCTTTGTAGTCACGTCTCTCAACCTTGTAGACGCCGTACTGGAGGCGGTGGAAATTCCACAAGACGAGCCGGAACAGCGGCAGAAGCGCGTGGACGTCCAGTTGGTCAATCCTCACCCCGACAGCCTTGCGGAAATCACCATCGAATATCCACTTCTGCAGGACCGGTACGAACAGTATCGCGCGAATCTTGCAATTTCCGCGCTGGTGGACCGCCCCCGCGTGCAACTCCACGTATTGCGCGCCGCTGAAAAGGCTTATCAGCAGAACACGGGCGAAAAGCTGGCGTATTGGCACCGGCGATTGCTGGCACGCTATACGCGAAATCTGGCGGCTCTGAATCGTGAACTGACAGCCGGCATTTTCGATCTGGCGGTGGCGGCCCGTTCCATTGTGGATGACAACTACGGCTGGGAGGTCTGGGAAGCCGCGAATTCGTATCCTGCCCAGCAGGCCGAGAGCGACCTGGAGACCGTCCGCATCGCCGGAGAGGAGGTGTGGGTGAACGCCAAGCGGCTTCGCCTGCGCCGCCGTCTACCCCGGTTTAAACAGAGGGTCCGGCCGAGCGCCCTCAAGCGCCGGAAAAAAGAGAAGCACCCTGGCGAGTGGGCCGAACAGCTCAACGGCGCCGCCATCTGTTCGTATCCTCCAGAAGACTTTGTTATCGAGAACTACGGACGTTTTCTCAAGTCGAAGGCCAAGAGCATCGTATCGGAAGAACGCGAACGCACCGAACCGTTCACCACCTCCATGCTCGACGGCATCGATCTTCGGGAGACCATTCGCAACTGGCACGAGAAGAAGATTTATGTCCGCCACCAGGAGCGTTTGTCGGGCGAGGCCGGCTCCGTGGTTGTCATCTTCGACGAAGACCGCGACGACCATTATCAGTATCTGACCACCTGGCTCGGCGAGCACCAGAATGAATCCGACATGGCCTTCTACGCGACGTTTCCCTTCGATCATCTGGTGGGTCCAGGCATCGGACGCGCCGAGTATGGCGGCTTTCTGATGACGCTTCCGCCGCGCCGCATGTTCGATGTCTGGACCGATCCGGATTACGATTTCGCCGAAACCAAGGCCGAGCGGTTGTTGATGGCCGGGATCGATTACTCGATTGAAAAGCTGGTGGTCTATGTAGCGGCTAAGCCCCCGCGCTCGGTGTTCCGGTCCATCGCCGCCAGGATGGGCCAGAAGATCCTCTACATTCCCATCGGGCAGCTTTCCGCAACCAAGCTGAAGAAATTACGTGTGGTACACGTACTGGATGGCTACGGCCGGCGCACGGAAGCGAAAGACTTCATCTGGTGACCGTGCCGGCTGTCCCGGAATGTTGTACACTTCATGACTGCCATCCATCATGCATATGAAAAAGAATCAACTCCCCGCTGAGCTGATCGCGGAAGCCTTTGGAACCTTCGTTCTTGTCTTGTTTGGGACCGGCGTTGTCGCCATGGTGGTTCTCTTCGGAAAAGGAATTCCAGGGGAGATTGTGAACGGAGGTTACACCAACATTACGCTGGGATGGGGAATCGGCGTCACCATGGCAATCTATCTCACCGCGCGAATCAGCGGAGCCCATTTGAATCCCGCTGTAACGCTGGCGCTCGCGGTATTCCGCGGATTCCCCTGGCGCAAAGTGATTCCCTACTCGCTGGCGCAAGTGGCGGGCGCATTCTGCGCCGCCTCATTGACGTTTCTGAATTACCGTCCGGCATTCTTCCGGTTCGACCCCGATTTGAGCCACACGGCCGGAGTCTTCACCACGTTCCCCGCGTTCCCAGGCATTCCCATGGCCGGGTTTCTCGATCAGGCGGTGGGCACCGCGTTACTGCTGCTGGTCATCTTCGCGCTCAGCGATGAACGGAACATGCCGCCGGCAGCGAATCTGGCTCCAGTGCTGGTCGGGCTGGTGGTGGTCGCGATCGGAATGTCGTTCGGAGCCATGCACGGTTATGCAATCAACCCGGCGCGCGACCTGGGTCCGCGTCTATTCACTGTAGCGGCGGGCTTCCGGAACAATGGCATGACCGATGGCAGCGGCGCATGGATGGTGCCGATTGCCGGTCCGCTGGTGGGCGGCCTGATTGGCGCCGCCGCGTATGATCTTCTGATTCGCCGGTTTCTTCCGGAAGCTGAATAAACGAGTACGCAAGGTACTCAAACTTCGCCATTGATTGTGGCAGGCCCGGGCTTTCCCTGTGAAGCTCTATTGCTTCATCAAGATCACCCGTCAACTGCCCGCCATACCGAAGCAACTCTCTATCAATACAGCAACTCTTTCACGTACTCAAAATAGACCGGCCCGGATTGCCTCGAAACTGAACCTCTTGCTATACTTATGCTTCGACGCCCGTTGAATAGCCGCCTGAGGTGTGTGTGTTTCTAAGTGTTAAAGCTCTTGAAGTCCGGAAAGTCAGTTTCAACACCGACTTTCCACCGGGCGAGATTGATTTTTTAGAGGACACCATCCGCCAGATTACTCCCCTTCATGCGGAGGGTGAGGCCGAACTGCTCGACGATACTCTTGGTGAGATCCGGATACAGGGCAAGTTGAGTGTTGGGTTGGAATGCGATTGTGACCGATGTCTGGAGCCGGTAAAGTTTCCAGTCGAATCTCAGTTCGATCTGTTTTACAGGCCCATGACGGAAGACGACGCGCCTCCTGAAAAGGCACTGGACGCGGGAGAAGTGGAGATTGGGTTTTATGAGGACGGCGGGGTGGAACTGGGTGAAATCCTTCGGGAACACATCCTGTTATCGCTGCCGATGCAAAAGATCTGCCGCGAGGAGTGCAAGGGTATTTGCCCTGTATGCGGGCGGAATCGTAACACCGGGTCCTGTGAGTGTGAAGTGAAACCGGCGGACGACCGGTGGTCGGCTCTGCAAGCTATAAAAGTGAATTTAGGAAATCAGGAAACAAAGGAAAAGTAAATGCCAAATCCCAAACGAAGACACTCCAAGAGGCGGACATCGACGCGCCGCGCGCACGATCATCTCAAACTGCCAGGCATTGGAGAATGTCCGAACTGCCACGAGCCGAAAATCCCGCATCGCGCCTGCCCCAAGTGCGGTCACTATAAGGGCCGCGAAGTCATCGAAGTAGCCGCGGAATAGATCCCACGTTCCAAATCCAGCTAACTTGAAAGACAGGTGACCCAACCTAATCCATGCTGACGATTGCCGTCGACGCCATGGGCAGCGATCACGCCCCTAAATCGGAAGTGACCGGCGCGATTCAGGCCGTAAGACAACTGGGTATTAAAGTACTGCTGGTGGGCCGCCGCGAAGTGGTCAACGCCGAATTGCGATCCCATCCGGCGGGGTGGGACGAGCCGCTGATTGAGGTGGTTCACGCAAGCGAACAGGTCACCATGGACGACAGCGCCGCCAAGGCCGTCCGGACCAAACGCGATAGTTCCATGCGAGTGGCCGCGCGGTTGGTTCGGGAAGGCGTTGCGCATGGCATGGTGTCGGCGGGTAATACCGGCGCAGTGATGGCCACGGCAAAGTTGGTGCAAGGCATGGTGAAGGGCGTTGACCGGCCCGGCCTAGCCTCGGTCTTCCCTACCCTGTCCGGGAATCCCACCATTTTGATGGACGTTGGCGCGAACGTGGACTGTCAGCCGAAAATGCTGGTCCAGTTCGCGGTCATGGCCGACATCTACTCGAAGACCATCTTCCATACGCGAAAGCCGAAGGTGGGGCTGCTGTCCATCGGCGAAGAAGAGCAGAAGGGCAATGAGTTGACCAAGGCAGCCACTCCATTGCTGAAGACCCTCCCGCTGAACTTTATCGGCAACGTGGAAGGCCGGGATCTGTTCACCGGCGTTGCCGATGTCATCATTTGCGACGGATTCATTGGCAACGTCGCTTTGAAAGTGAGCGAAGGACTGGTAGATGTGTTCAAGCACATGCTCCACGAATCGCTGGAAGCCACCATCACGCGAAAGATCGGCTACGTCCTTTCTAAAGCGGCCTACAGCGATTTCAAGAAACGCGTGGACTACTCCGAGTTCGGCGGCGTACCCCTTCTGGGCGTGAAAGGCGTCTGCATCATCTGCCATGGAAGATCGAATGCTAATGCGATCAAGAACGCCATCCGCGTGGCCTCTGAATTCGCCGGCAACGACGTGAACAAGCAAATCCAAGACGGTTTGAGCCGCTGGGCGTCTAATTCCAAAGGCGCAGGGGCAGACTGAAGTGAAATCGCTAACGACCATTGCCGCAGCGGTGTTTCTCCTGGGATCTGTGTCGCTGGCGCAAACGCCGAAGAAACTCCCCGTTCAGTGGATACTGGAGCCCCAATCCACCACGGTTGCGCCGGGCGCCAAGTTCGCAGCCAGGCTCACCGCCAAAATCGATTCCGGTTGGCACATGTACTCGCTTACCACGCCGAAGGGCGGCGGGTTGCCAACCACCATCAAGATCGACAATCCAGCGGTGGCCGGATTCAAGGTTTACGAACCAAAGCCGGATAAGAAGTTCGACCCCAATTTCAAAGTAGATACCGAGCGGTACGAAGGTGAAGCGGTGTTTCTGGCGGAAGTGGAATTGGCGAAGACCGCGGCTGCCGGTCCGCTGGAGATCGCGGCTCTGATCCGGTATTCGGCGTGTACTGACAAGGAATGCCTGCCGCCCCGGAAGGTGACCGCGGCGGGAACTATCGCAGTCGATCCCAAAGCCTCGGCAGCCTCCATCGTCATTCCATCTGGCTACATCGAAGCCAAACCTGCTCTTGCGGCCGCCACCGCGGCAACGCCAACACCGGCGGTGGCGAAACCAGCCGATCAGGGGCTCGGGACATTCCTTTTGATTGCGTTCGGTGCGGGGCTTGCCGCTGTCTTCACGCCGTGCGTGTTTCCGATGATCCCGATCACGCTCTCGTTTTTCCTCAACCGGCAGGGCGCCACACGCGGGGCGAGCATTTGGCAGGCGGGCGTCTTCTGCCTCGGCATCATTCTGATGTTCACAGCCCTGGGACTCGGAATCGCCGCCGCCGTGGGACCTTTCGGTGTGGTGCAGCTCGCGGCCAATCCATGGGTGAACGGATTCATTTGCGTGGTCTTCCTTGTTTTCGGTTTGAGCTTGCTGGGAGCTTTCGAAATCACGCTTCCCTCGGCGCTGGTCAACAAAATGGACCGGGCATCGCAGTCCGGCGGTGTCTTCGGCACGCTTCTAATGGGCCTGACGTTTTCGCTTACTTCGTTTGCATGCGTCGGTCCATTTGTGGGATCGCTGCTTGCGGCATCGGTCCAACAAGGCGGCGTTCAACCGGCGCTCGGCATGATGGCGTTCGCCGCCGGCTTGTCCTCGCCGTTTTTCCTCCTCGCGATGTTCCCGTCTTATTTAAAGCGGATGCCCAAGAGCGGTGGATGGTTGGTTCGCGTCAAAATCGTCGTCGGTTTCATCGTGCTCGCCGTCATGCTGAAGTATCTGAGCAGCATCGATCAGGTATTGCAGTGGAACGTGCTGACACGGGAACGATTTCTAGCGGCATGGTTCGTGCTCTTCTTGCTGCCCGGTCTGTATCTGCTCGGTTTCCTGCGCATGGAAGGCATCGGCAAGGACGAACCGCTCGGCGTAAAGCGCCTGCTGATTGGCGCGTTTTTCGTGATCTTTTCCATGAGTCTGCTGCCCGGCATGTTCGGGCGGCCGCTGGGGGAACTGGACTCTTACGTTCCGTTGATCACGGGACCTAACGGCAGTGGACCCGCCAGTGAAGCCGGCCTGGTATGGATGAAAAACCAGTACCCGGAAGCTCTGGCAAAGGCGCGAGCGGAGAACAAACTGGTGTTCGTCAATTTCACCGGGTACGCTTGCACCAACTGTCACTGGATGAAGGCGAACATGTTTACCCGTCCGGAAATCGCCGCCGCCTTCAAGGGTTTTGTGCTGCTGGAACTCTACACGGATGGAACCGACGCCGACTCGGAGAAGAACCAAAAGCTGCAAGAGTCGAAGTTTTCCACCATCGCCATCCCGTTCTACGCGATCGTCGATCCCAATTCGAACGACAAGATCGTCGCCACTTGGGGTGGCATCCAGCGCAATCCTTCCGAATACCTCGCCTTCCTGCAAACCAGATAATGAAACTTTTTTCGTTGTTACTTGTAGCTCTGGCCGCGGCGTCCGCGCAGCCGGGCATCCGGGGATTTTCTCCCGATCAGGCGAAAACGCAGCGCGAACATGAGGAACAGGCCCGCGCCTTGCCGGAACCCAAGCGCATCCGCGCCTACATGGAGCACATGTCGCAGGAGCCGCACCAAGCCGGTTCCCCTGCATCCAAGGCCGTGGCCGAGTACGCCGCCGGTCTGCTCCGCGAGTGGGGGCTGGATGTCCGCATCGAAGAGTTTGAGGCTCTGCTCCCCTATCCGACACACCGCGTGCTGGAGATGACCGGCCCGGTGAAGTACCGGGCGAAGCTGCTGGAGCCGGTGGTCAGCGAAGATAAAGATTCCGGCGACAAGAATCAGCTTCCGGCGTACAACGCCTACTCGGCCACTGGCGACGTGACCGCCCCGCTGATCTATACAAATTACGGCGTACCGGAAGATTACGATGAGTTGAAAAAGCTCGGCATCGATGTCAAGGGTAAGATCGTGATCACCCGCTATGGCAAGAGCTGGCGCGGAACGAAACCGAAGGTGGCCTACGAACATGGGGCCGTGGGTTGCCTCATCTACTCGGACCCTCGGGACGATGGCTACTTCCAGGGCGACGTATATCCGAAAGGCCCGTTCCGTCCTGCCGCTGGAGTGCAGAGAGGCAGCGTGATGGATATGCCGGTCTACGTCGGCGATCCTTTGTCGCCGGGTTGGGCGTCTGAAAAAGGCGCAAAGAAGCTGGCCATCGCCGACGCCACCAGCATCATGAAAATCCCGGTGCTTCCCATTTCCTACGAGGATGCACAGCCGCTGCTCAGGAATCTTGGCGGTCCGGTTGCGCCCGAGAGTTGGCGCGGCGCGCTACCCTTCACCTATCACGTGGGTAGCGGACCGGCAATCGTTCACCTGAGCCTTGACTTCGATTGGACCACCAAGCCTGTCTACGATGTGATCGCCACCATACCGGGCGCGGACTATCCGGACGAATGGGTGATTTATGGTAATCATCATGACGCCTGGGTTAACGGCGCGCATGATCCTCTGAGCGGAGCGTCTCCTTTACTCGAAACAGCTCGCGCACTGGGCGAACTCCGCAAGAACGGCTGGACTCCGAAGCGGAGTATCAAGTTTGCGCTCTGGGACGCGGAAGAATTTGGACTAATCGGATCCACGGAGTGGGTGGAAAAGCACCAGCAAGAGCTCGACGCCAAGACGGTGGTCTACTTTAACTCCGACACGAACGGCAAGGGCACGCTGGCCGTGGGTGGCTCTCCATCACTGCAAACGTTTATGACGGAGGTGGTGCGTGACGTAAACGATCCAGCAACGGGCGAGAGTCTTCTTAAGAGCGCCCATGCGCGGAAGCAGACATCCGGTGGAGGGGCGGACAAGGCGGACCCAGGGTTTCACCTTGGGCCTTTGGGAGCCGGGTCGGACTACGTTGCGTTTATTCACCACTCCGGGATCGCGAGTATGAACCTGGGGTTTGCGGGCGCGGACCCCGGCGGTGTTTACCATTCCATTTACGATTCCTTTCACTGGTTCACCAAGTTTTCCGACGGCGAGTTTGTCTACAGCAAGGCGTTGGCGCAAGTAATGGCGACCGCAATGATGCGGATGGCCGACGCGCCCCTGCTGCCGTTTGAGTTCGGATCGGTGGCTAAGACGGTCAGCGGCTATGTCGACGAGATCAAACGCGAGAAGGATGCGAGCAAAGTCGATCTGCGCGAGGTTAGCGCCGAGCTTGAAAAGTTGAAGACGGCTGCGGCGGATTACGAACAACAGGTGCACGCAGCGAAGTGGGCTTCGGCTCCTGCCGCAGCTCTTGTGCAGGTGAACGAAATCCTTTTCCGGTCCGAGCGCGCGCTCACGCAGGAGAAGGGTTTGCCGGGACGAGAGTGGTACCGGTATCAGATCTCCGCGCCGGGGATGTACACCGGTTATGGCGCAAAGACGCTTCCAGGTATTCGTGAGGCGGTCGAGCTGTCCCGTTGGGACGAGGCCACTCGCGAGGCGGCTTCGGTTACTAGCGCACTGCGGGCGTTTCGAACGCGCGTTGAAAATGCGACACGCATACTGAAGGAACTTTAAGAGCATTGCCGATCCCATTTGGCCAGATAGGCCTCACTTGCCAGGTCTTCCTGTTCACGGTCAAACTCCGTTTGCCAGCCGGCTTTCTTCCGCAGTTTCAGCTTTTCGAGTAGCTCGAAGTCGCGTTGGGCTCCTGTCAGCCGGACTTGCTGTTGGACGGCCTGACCGAAAATGTCCACTCGGCGGCTCTCCAGCCGCTGCTTTCTGTTTCCCATGTGCCGGGTGAAACTGTCGAGCGCGAACAACTGCTGTGCGCGGACCGTCTCCTGGGCTTTCACCTGATCGTGAGCCGCCGCTTCTTCCTCTTCCAGCAACTTTCTTTGACTATCGATCAAGCGCAGTTCCGCGTAGAGTGCTTCCAACTTGGCGCGTTCCATGCCGGCGCGCAGACGGCGCCATTGCATCGCATGCTCAAGGGAAAACTCAAAACGCTTCATACCATCGCTCCTGCTACCGCTTTCATACGCTCCAACGTTTCGGTGATCGTTGCGTTCGCGCTCGCGTCTTGGCGCAGAAAGTTCATTAGATCGCCGCGCGCGTGAATCGCCGAGTCTAGAGCCAGGTTCGAGCCGGCTACATACGCACCCAGATTGATCAGGTCTTCGGCACGATGGTAAGCGGAGAGAGCCTCGCGGATCTTCTGCGCCGCTTTCTTCTGATCCGGCGTCGAAATCTGGCTCGCGAGGCGGCTCACCGAGTGTAAAATGTCGATAGCCGGATAGTGCCCCGCGGCGCCCATCTCGCGAGAGAGAACAATATGCCCGTCCAAGATGCCTCTGACCGCATCACAGACCGGTTCATTGAAGTCGTCGCCTTCCACCAGAACGGTGAAGAAGCCGGTAATGGAACCCTGTGGAAAGTTCCCTGCCCTTTCAAACACTTTCGGCAGCAAATTGAACACCGATGGCGTATAGCCTTTCTGGCTCGGCGGCTCCCCTGCCGCAAGACCAATTTCACGCTGGGCCATCGCCAGCCGGGTTATCGAATCCATCACCACTAAAACGTTCTTTTTCTGGTCGCGAAAGTACTCCGCAATCGCCATTGCCAGAAAGCAGGCCCGAATCCGCAATGGCGCCGGCCGGTCCGATGTTGCAACCACCACTACCGATCGCGCAAGCCCCTCGGCGCCGAGCTCATGCTCCAGGAACGCCCGCACTTCCCGGTTACGTTCCCCGATCAGCGCAATCACGCTGACGTCGGCAGAATTGTGCCGCGACATGGCTCCCAGCAGCGTGCTTTTTCCCACTCCGCTACCGCCGAAAATCCCAATACGCTGTCCTTTGCCGCACGGCAGAAGACTGTCGATAGCGCGAATGCCCGTAATTAACGGTTCCGTAATATGTTCGCGATCAAGAGGACCGGGCGGAGCTTTGACAAGGTCGTAGCTCCCCTCCGTCTGAATGGGGCCTTTCCCATCCAGAGGCATGCCGAATCCGTCGATTACGCGGCCGAGCAATCCCGGACCGACCCCCACCTTGGCCGCTTCACTTCTCGCCACAATGACATCGCCAAGCTGCAGCCCGCCGGTCTCCTCAAGCGGCATCGACAGTACTCGTCCATTGCGAAATCCGATCACCTGGGTACGGATCAGGCGCCCGCCAGCCGTCCGGATCTCACAGAAATCACCGATCGCCGCAGCCGGTCCCTGCGATTCCACTAAAAGCCCCACCAGTTGCGTCACCGTGCCCGACCACACGAACGAGTTCACCGAAGCCAGCATTTCAAGATAAGGCCGCAATTCAAACATTGGAGAATCACTCATCGCTTGGTCCGCACCAGATCGAGAAAGCCGCGCTCGATCTCCTTCAATTGGGTTTCCACGGAAGCATCCAGGTTGCCACGGGAGGTTTCTAGGATCACCGCACCGCGTTCCAGGCTGGGATCGGGCGAGATCTCGATTTTCCGGTGGGACCCTGGGCCATTCAGCGCGTCTGCCAGCACCCTTGCGTCATCCGGATTCACGCGAACGCGATGAATCTCCCTGGCATCGATGCGCTGCATGGCAGCTTTTACAAGACCGAGAAGCGAATCGGGATCTACTGCGATTTCCCGTTGCAGCAGTTTGCGGGCGATCGCCACACCCAACATCACTATGTCCTCTTCAGCTTCCCGGCGGGCACGCGGCCGGGTGGCGATAACTTCCTGAACCGCAGCCGTATACCGTTGAATGACCGGCTCCAGCCTCGCGGCCGCCTGCTGCTCAGCTTCCCTGCAACCCCTCTGGTAAGCCTCCTGGGAACGGATTTCAACTGCCGCCTCCAGTTCCCTGATTCGGGCTAGCAGTTGGTCCGAACCCGGTGCTGACTCCATGCGCTCAGACTGCGAACCCGGTATGTGGAACGGCCGCCATTGATACGACGGCGCACCCAAGGCCGCTTTGCCGCTGAGGATCTTAGACGACATACTGCTCTCCCACCGTTCCCTTCAGACTGATGGTTCCCTCGCTTTCCAGTTGCCGCACCACCGCAATGATCTGCTGCTGGGATCCTTCCACTTCTTTGATCTTGATGGGACCTAAGGCGTCCATATCCTCCCGCAGCATCTCGGCGCCGCGCTGCGACATGGCCGTCATAAAGTGATCGCGCAGTTGGTCGCTGGTGCCTTTCAGCGCGATGGTGACCAGCTTTCGATCCACCTTGGCCAGCACTTCTTTCACACCGTTTTGATCCAGCAAGAGCAGATCCTCGAATACGAACATCAGATGGCGAATGGTTTCCACCAGGAACGAGTCGGTTTCCTCAATCGTCTCCAGGATGCCTTTACTGCTATTCGAATCCAGGCGGTTAAACATCTCAGCCACCGCCCGGACCCCGCCGTAAGATTCGCGGCTTACTTCACCGAGAGCCCTCAACTTCTGCCCGATGATGGTGGCGATTTTAGAAATGATCTCCGGTGAGATCTGATCCAGGTTGGCCATCCGCAAGGCCACGTCCGCCCGAAGTTCCACCGGAAGGGAGAACAGAAGGGCTGCGGCTTGCGACGAGTTCAGATGCGACAGGACCAGCGCGATGGTTTGGGGATGCTCGTTATGTATGAACTTCGACAACTGCTGGGGATCGGCCTTTTGCAACGCATCAAAGTTCGCGACCTCGCTGCCGAGCGTCTTCATCAGACGATCCAGCATCTTCTTGGCGTGCTCGGGACCGAATGCCGATATCAAGAGCTTGCGCGCGTATTCGATGCCGCCCTTCAGCACATAGTCGTGGGCGACCACCATCTGATAACACTCTTCGAGGACCGCTTCGGCTTGTTCGCCGGTGATGCTTTGAAGCTTCGCCACCTCGCGGCCAATGGCTTCCACTTCATCCTCATCCATGAGCTTGAGGATCTCCGGGCCCATCTCCTCGCCGAGGACGACGGTGAGAATGGCGGCCTTCCGGATACCGGAAACTTGGGGGGGGGTATCTCGGCGTGTTGGATCATTTTTCGTTCAACCAGGCTCGGATCACGTGAGCCATTGCCTGAGGATCCTTTTTCGTTTCCGCGCTCAAATGCTTGGCCAGCACTTCCGTTTTCTGCGTTTTGACGGCGGGCAACTGAAGGGAATGGAGCATATCCAGTTTCTGCTGTTCCTTCAGTTTGTCGTTTTCAGCAAGCTTGGCTTCCAGTTGCTGTTTCAGGTCGTCGGCAGGATGCTCCGGTTTCGCGCCGATCGTCTTCGGTCCTACGGCAACTACGGTGGTTTTTTTATTGCGCCGGAGCATCGCCATCAGGCCGGCGAAGAGCAGCAGCACCAGGGCGGCCCCGGCGGCGCCCACGTAAAGCATGCCATTCGGCCGACGCAGAACCCCCGGCATCCAGTTTGGGAACTGCTGCGTTGGCGCAACCGGAGCAACGGGTGTACTTGAAACCGGCGACTCTCGATTGAGCGTGGATTCGAAAGGCAGACTCTCCACAATTAGTTGATCGCCGCGCTCCGTCTGGAGCCCAACGACGCCGGCGATCAGATCCTTGATCACTTTGAGCTTTTCCGGAGCAGGCGGCTCAATAATCCGTTTCGCTTTCGCTCCAACCCCTTCCCAACGCACCGTCTGATCCACCAGGACGGAAACCGACATCCGCTTAATGTTTCCTTGCGGAAGATGGAGTCTTTTCACCATCCGGCTCGATTGATAAGTCACGTTTTCGGTATGCCGTGTTGTTCCGTTACCGGCCGTCCCAGGCCTTGACGTTGGGCGCGGGAGATTCGAAGCAGCCCCAGGGACACCATTGCCGCCATTGCCACCAGTGGAATCGTCGGTCTTTTGTGAGGTCACCATCACCGATTTCGCCGGATCAAACGTCTCTTCACTCTGCTCGCCGCTGCTGAAATCGCACTCCACCGAGACACCGGTGCGGTACTTATCGGCCCCAAGAACAGGTTCGAGACTCGAATTGATCTTGGACAGCAAATCTTTCTCTACCCTCAACCGGTAATCGAGCGCTGCATCGGAGACTTCGGTCTCATCGCCGGTGGCGCCCTTGCGAGGGCGGCTCAGCAGGTTTCCTTGCATGTCGAGCAACGAAACACCATCCGGGGCCAACCCATCCACCGCGCTTGCCACCAAATGAGTGATCGCCAGAACGTTCTGTGGCGAGATCTTTGCGCCCACGCGAAGCTTGACCATCACGCTTGCTTTCGCGGGCTGCCGGGTTTCGACGAAGAGAGACGCCTTCGGGAGCGTGATGTGAACCCGTGCCTGCTCCACTTCGGCGAGGGCCATCACGGAACGCTCCAGTTCGCCTTCCAGCGCCCGATGATAGTTGACCTGCTCTGTGAAATCGGTAACGCCGAAGTTCGTCTTGTCAAACAACTCGTATCCAATGCGGCCCGTCTTAGGAAGGCCCAATGCGGCCATTTGGAGGCGTGTTTCGGCCACTTTCGACGAGGGAACCAGGATGGTGGAACCTCCTTCTCCCACACGATAGTCCGCTCCGGATTCCTTCAGTTTCGCGACCACCGCACCGGCGTCTTCGGCGGCGACCCCGGTGTACAACGGCCGGAAATCACGCTCGCGGTTCCACTTCATGATTCCGAAAAAGCCCGCGATCGCGAGCACAACTGCAAGACCTAGTGAGACTTTCTGGCCATTTGTCAGATTGGAGAGAAGGGCGTTCATTGATTTTCACACCGGTCCCTACATCTGCATGCGCATTACTTCTTGGTAGGCGGAAACCACTTTATTTCTCACCTGTTGGAACAGTTCGAAGGATAACTCGGCTTTCTGGGTGGACATCACCACCTGATGAAGCTCTTCGCCCTCTCCATTTAGGAAATTCCCGATCTTTGTGTCCGCATCGCGCCGGAAGTTCTCTACGCTGTTCATCGCGTTTGCGAACATCGACTGGAACTCGCCGGTTCCGGCCCCTTCGATAGCCGGAGGCTTGATCGAGGGCACGGATTGAATCGGAGGTATGGAGCTGCTGATTGGGAAAGTCATGTTACTTCAGAAGATCGATGGACCGGTTGATCATGTCTTTCACCGCCGTCATCGCGGCGATGTTGGCCTCATATCCGCGCTGCGCGCCCATCAGATCGACCATGTCTTCGGCCGGATTGATCTTGGGGAACGCAACATACCCGTCCTTGCCGGCGTCCGGATGGCCCGGCAGATATCTCCGATTGGGTTCGCTGGTATCCTCGATCACATCTGAAGCCGCCACGCCATTCGCCTCGGTTTGCATTTGAAACATCGCCGAGAAAGGCGATGACTGCGATTCAGAAGAAAAGACCACGTCTTTGCGGCGGTACGGGCCACCATTGGGAGTGCGGGTGGTTTCGGAATTGGCCAGGTTTTCAACCAGCAGTTCAGCGCGTGTGCGTTGCGCCGTCATGCCGGACGCACTAACGGATAGTGAGGCGAAAAGGCTCATTATTTACCTTCCTGGATGGCAGTTCGTATGTCGCGGATTTGAGACTTAAGTAAGCTGGCGGCAACGTTGAATCGGATCGCATTTTCGGCCAGCAGTCGCGTTTCCCGGTCCATGCTGACGTTATTGCCATCGTTCTTTGTGGTAAGCCCCTGCGCTTCGGCAATGTCCGGGGTACCGCCTTTGGTGAGGCTCATGAACTCAAACTGGAAGTTGATGTCCTTAGTCTTGTACCCTGGCGTGTCCGCGTTAGCGATATTGGAGGCTACCAGTTTCTGCCTGGTGCTCAGCAGATCCATGTACCGTTCCAAATTGTTTCCGATTCCATCGAACATTTGCCGATAAGAAATGCAATCGGCGTGCCAGGGATCGTCTGGCCTTGAATAAAGCTATTAACAGAACGGTTGGATGAACAAGAACAACTACTTGGCGGGAATTTCGTACATGGCGGGATACGCTTCGTGCATTACTTGCGCTATTTGAAGCGCTGTTCCAATTTGAATCAATTGTCCCGTTCCGATACCGGGGCAGTACTTTGCCGTTTCATTCCAGTTCCGCCGATTCTCAACCAGCTCGGGCCAAAACGGAAAAGCACGGCACTGCGTAGGTTTGGCCGGATGAATGCTACAGCCGTTGTGCAGTAGAAAATGGCACTGTTTATCGCGGGGCTTCCGCAAGCGCAGGAGGGTGCGGGTACGAAAAACGTATTTCGCCTCGAATTCCTTGGGTTCCATATCCAAATAGGCAGCCGCACGCGCCAGATCCGCCTCGCTCAGATACACGTATCCCTTCTGATCGCAGCAGTTGGTGCAATTTGGCTGGCAGGTGAAACGGAGACCGTCCATTTAGGACAAGCTTACCTCATTAGGTCCGGATTAATCCGGGAAGTATTTCATCGCATTATGCAGCCGTGATAGGCTGCTACGTGATATTAAGTAGATCGAGGAGGAATATGAGACAACTGATAGGAACCATGGTGATTGTTCTGCCGCTGCTGTTTGGATCCTGCGCAAGACAGGATACCGCGCCAGCTACGGGGCCGCAGGCGACGGTATTTCTGCGGGACGGAACAAAGTTTGCAGGCACCGTCGTTAAGAGTTCCCCTGCCGAAGTTACCCTCGCCGGTGAGGGCGCGAACAGCCGGACGTTCGATATGAAGGACGTGAAATCGATTGAGTACGGCGAACCGGCAACACAGCCCCAAGCCCAGGCGCCGGTAGAACCCCGGAGTGCGGAAGGGCAACGTGTACCGGCTCGGGAACCGGCCCGGGCGACAGCTCCAATAGAGCGGCCTCACCCGGCGGAATCGGCCATTCGGACCAAGATCAATGAATTGCCAGTTGGAACCGAAGTGGCGGTGCGGACGGATGAAACCATCGATTCGGGTAAAGCGGCGGAGGGCCAAGTTTATGCGGCCGAGGTCTATAAAGATGTCATCGATGCCGCAGGGGATGTGGTGTTCCCGCGTGGATCGAACGCCAAGGTTGTGATCCGTTCCAGCTCGAAAGCCGGTCATATTACGGGCGCATCCGATCTCATGCTGGATCTCCAATCTGTGACAGTTGACGGGCGGCAGTACCAGTTAGATACTGCCGATTTACAACAGCATGGTAAACAGGGAGTGGGAAAGAACAAGCGTACTGCCGAATATGTTGGCGGGGGCGCGCTGGTGGGAACGATTATTGGCGCTATCGCCGGTCATGGAAAAGGCGCTGCGATTGGCGCGGCCTCTGGTGCGGCGGCGGGGGCTGCGACACAAGTCCTGACCCGTGGCAGTTCGATTCGGGTGCCGGCCGAGACCGTGTTGACATTCAGGCTCGATAAACCGCTGCGGGTGGTTCCGTCCCGCCAATAGGCTGTGCGCTTATGGACTTAGAACGGCAGATCGCGCGGAGTGGATCTAGCGAGCGCCGATTGATTTAGATACGGTTGCGGATTGATGGCAGTGCCTCCGCGGCGCACCTCATAGTGGAGGTGCGGAGAGGTGACCCGACCGGTTGCTCCGGAGAGACCTACGACTTCGCCACGGCGAATGCTTTGGCCTGAAACTACCTGAAATTGGGAGAGGTGGGCGTAATACGTCTGCACGCCATTTCCGTGATCTACGATGACCAGCTTGCCGTATTGACCGCCATAAGCTGCATGCGTGACTATGCCGTCGCCTGCCACCTTCACCGGGGTTCCTGAACCGGCGGAGATGTCCACACCGGTGTGGAATGCGCCTTCGCCCGAAAATGGGTCGGTCCGGCGGCCAAAATGACTGAGCAGAACACCATTTACCGGCCAGATGTTCGGCAGCATTACCGGCTGGAACAAGGGAGAGCGGCGGGAGTAACGGGAAAGGTCGGCGCCCTTTAGAAAGTTGTACTCGTCCAGGGTTTCCGATATGGTAGGCACCAGGCGGCCTTCGGTCGAGATCTCGGCCGGACCTTCCAGGCGGCGCTTAATGCCGTAGGCGACCGAAACTTCATTCGCCAGAATCTGAAGGCTGGCCAACTGCTGATCGGTCTGCTTGGATTCCTTTTCGAGGCGGCGGTACTTGGCGCGGAGCGTTTCCACGTCGTGGCGAAGGCTGTTGTAATTGGCAACCTTCAGGCTCATGCGGACATAGCTGGATACAAACCCGAATAAAGAGATACAGCCAAGAACCGCGAGGGCGAGGATGACGTATACGAACTGGTACGGGATGTGGATCCTTCTAAGCCGGCCGTGCAGGGAGTGCGCCAAAACGAGTATGAAGTACGGTTGATTCAACCTAAGTCCATCCAAAAGCGATAAGATTAACGAAATGTAAGCTTACCCTTGTCAGGCTGACAGTGTCAAGGCCCACAAGCGGGCTCCGCAACGCGAACCTTGGCCAGCAGCCGTTGCGCAATGTCTTGGATTGCACCTCCAAATGACCGTAGCCGCCCGTCACAGACGGGCTTCTAACATCCAATGTGGATCGGGATCTCGTTGGATCATCGATGATGGGGTGGGACGCGCTTTCCCGCGCGCCACATCCGCGGCCCAGCCCGAGAGGGCGAAATGTGGGTTCAGTCCTTAATATGTGGCCCCGTTCGCACAGAACTTGCATCAGTTTCAGAGTGGCGAAGGGCGGGGTACCCGATATCCACCGCTCTCAGCGGGCGCTCTCCGCGTTAGGGGCAGGGTGGTTTAGATCTCACCGTTGACCTCTCTATAGACTTTGGAGCTTCGGAATCCAATCGATACACGGATGCTATGCATGAAGTGGGCAATTTCAGTCGCACGATTCTTTTTGCTATTGCGATCTGTTCAGTCTTGCCTCCGCTGCTTGCGGCCAGCGGCTATACTTCGGCGTTGCCGGTGGAACTCACCTCACTTCAAACTTTCCCATCCCCGATATCACGACTCCCTCTGATGCTTGGCAATCCGGCGAATCGCTTTCAGTACTTGACGGGTCCCAGGAGCCGTGATCGTTAGCCGAAGGCCATCTCTCGGAGCGTTTATCTATCGAAGCCAACGTGCTTCACCGCCGTGCGAGCCTGGGAGTTTCCCGTGCTACTCAAATACACGCTGCCTTCGTTGCGGTCCGCCGGGCGCACCTCCGCCCATTCGTTGAGGTCGGGCCTTCTTTCCGAACTCAAGAAGATGCGACGGTAACCCGGGCCATCTCAATTCGGGGTATCCATCGCGCTGGAGCCGCCTTTCACCTGGACTGTATCCGCGCCGCGCCGACGTTGCGCTAGACGCGATGGATGCGTGAGTCGATCTATCCACGCTATGCCACCAAGCCGAATCCAGTCGGGTTTCTAACCAGCACCGCCTATAAACTGATTCGAACTTCCGGCGCTTGGCCGCCCGCAAACTCGAACTCGGCCGTGCCGGGCTGCCTTTCACACGCAGCTTTCTGCAGACTATCGGTGGGGATACGAACGTGCAGACCTTTCACTCTATGGGATGCCGCCCGCGGCACTATGGTCTGACGCGCGATAGGTACTACAGCCAAGGAGTTGCCAAAATCCGCATGTCTAACCGCAAGCTGTCGTAGCCTGGCTCTTGCATTACTGGCATGTAAATCGCCGAAGGTTCCTTGCTCTGGGGCAACCAGAGACTGGCGGTGTTTACTACACCGGCAATTTCCAGTCCCTTATGATCCTTCTGCCCGAGATCTACCTTTCTACCGACCGGAGTTCCTCCGGGAAACAGAAGGCGTGCAAGCCGATCGCTCACAATGACGTGTCGCGTACCCGTAGACGCAGAATTGACCGGATGCAACGCCCGTCAACTGCTAGACTGGTGGAAATACCTGAATCCTATGATTTCCATCGTAATCCCGATCCATAACGAGGAGCCCGCCATACTCCCCCTCTACGATCGATTGACAACGGTGCTAGAGAGCCTTCAGAAATCCTACGAGATCATCTTCGTGGACGATGCCTCTACCGACCGGAGTTTCGACCTGCTGGCAAATCTGGTGGAGACCGACATGCGGTTAAAAGTGATCCGCCTGCGCCGGAATTTCGGGCAAACAGCCGCGCTCTCGGCCGGCTTCGATGAGGCACAAGGCAGCGTCATCGTATCGCTTGACGGCGATCTGCAACATGAACCGGAAGATATCCCCGCGCTGCTGGCGAAGATCGATGAGGGGTTTGACATCGCCAGCGGCTGGCGGAAGGACCGCCTGGATAATGCCGTCACTCGAAAGTTCCCGTCCCGAATCGCAAACTGGTTGATGGCAAAAGCGTCGGGTGTGCAGTTGCGCGATTTTGGCACTACCTTCAAGGCATATCGCGCGGAAGTTTTGAAAGACGTGAATCTGTATGGCGAGTTGCACCGTTTCATTCCAGCACTGGCCAGTTTTTACGGAGCGCGCGTGGCCGAGGTACCCATTCGCAATTCCCCGCGTATCAGCGGCGGTTCGCACTACGGGTTGGGCCGCACGTTCAACGTCCTGTTCGACATCATCACCATCAAGTTCCTGCTCAGCTATTTCACGCGTCCCATGCAGTTCTTTGGAAGGCTTGGGCTGTTGGGCACCACTGTCGGCGGCGGCATTCTGGGCTATCTTGCGATTTCGAAACTGCTAGGCAACGAAATCATGATGGAACACGGGCCTCTGATGCTTGCGGGCGGATTGCTGTTCCTCACCGGGCTCATGATGTTCAGCACAGGACTGCTGGGCGAGGTACTCATGCGGACGTATTTTGAAAGCCAGGGCCGCCGGATCTACGCCGTGTGCGAAATCCGGACACGGCGCGAATCGGTTTCGAGCGTCTAGAGACGCCCCTCCCCGCCAGCCGGATACCCAGTCAGTTGCTAAACTGAGATTGCGATGCTGAAGCAAAATGAGACGGCTCCGGATTTCCGATTGCTCGATATCCATGGCGCTGAAACAAGCCTCGAAGCCATTCTGTCGCGCGGTAAGGTGCTGCTTGCTTTCTTCAAAGTGAGTTGCCCCGTATGCCATCTGACCTTCCCCTTCCTTGAGCGATTACACGAAAGCACCCGCTTGCAGATTGTTGGGGTCTCGCAAGACGACGCGGCAGTCACGGGCGAGTTCTGCCGCGAGTTGCATTTGACCTTTCCGATGCTGCTCGACGGTCCGGACGCCAACTATCCGGTGAGCCGAGCGTTTGGGATTACGAATGTGCCATCGTTGTTCCTGGTAAAGAAAGATAGCGGGATCGAGTGGTCCGTTTCGGGGTTTTCCAGGAAAGCGCTGGAGGACCTGGGGCACGATCTGCACGTGGCGGTGTTCCGGGCCGATGATCGCGTCCCCGATTTCAGGCCGGGCTGATCGGCGAAAAATTAGCTTCCGGGCAGGAGCTTGCGTTAATCTAAGAATAGAAATGTCATCTAAGATCGGCGAAATCATCGGCTCAGCCGCCGCGATTGCCAAGGGCATGGGCGTCACCTTCAAGGAGATGCTGCAGCCCACCATCACCGAAGACTATCCGGATGCGCCTCCGAAGTTTCAAGAACGTTTCCGGGGCGTACACGAATTGCAGCGCGACGAGAATGGAATGGAGAAGTGTGTCGCCTGTTTTCTGTGCGCCGCCGCATGCCCTTCGGATTGCATTTACATTGAGGCAGCCGAGAACACCGACACTAAACGGATCAGCGGTGGTGAGCGATATGCCGAGGTTTACAATATCGATTACAATCGCTGCATTTTCTGCGGCTATTGCGTAGAGGCTTGCCCTACTGACGCGATCACGCACGGCCACGGGTTTGAGATTGCGAGCTACGACACTTCCACGCTGATTTACCGGAAAGAGCAGATGCTGGTTCCGGTTCCCGCAGGGGCCAAAACTCCGGTGGTGATGGAAGAGACTGCCCCGGCGCACTGATTACGGTAAATTGTACTCGGCCTTCATCGACTTCAGATTTTCGATGGCCTGCCGCTGCACGGCGCTGTCGATTGCGATGCACTCGCTGGTAAAGCGTACAGCATCGTGAATCCGGATGCGATCTCCAGCCTCCGCCAAACGAAAGTTCACATACCCGAGGTGGTATAGCGCCCCAGCCACCATGTCGCTGTTCTTCAGATCGGGAAGCGCCTGGCGGAGGGTACGATCAGCCGCGCCAAAGCGCTCCTGCGTGCTGTAAAGCAGCCCTATCATCCAGTTGGCTGTGCCCAACATCTGATGCTTGGCGCGATTCCAGTCGGCGTCGCTTCTGTCAGCCGGTTTGGATCCCTTATTCAACATTTCCACCAGTTTGGTCGAGTACGCGATCACCTTTTCCGGATCGCGCCGCCTGGACATCAGGTGGTTTGCGGTCATCATCAAAGAATCCACATTGTATTCACCGCGCGCAAATGCAGTTTCGGCGGCAGCCACCGCCTCTTCAATGTCTACTTGGCGCACTACCTGAGTCTGGGCGGTGCGCAACTGAGCCAGATATTCGCTGTTCGGATTTTTCTGCTCCAGGGATTCGATCAGCTTCGCCTTGATCCTGCTATCCTTGCTCTGCAATGTGATGGAATAAAGCGCGTATTCGGAGTACTGGTCCACCTGCTTTGCGTACTCCACTTTCTGCTTCCATTCCTCCACGTCACCGGCTTCCTCGGGCTTCTTCAGCTCTTTCACCTTGCGCGCGGCCTGGGACGCTTGCGCCGACCACAGCTTGATGAGTTCGACATCTTTCTTCGCTTCCGCCGCTTTCAGGCCGTTGTGCGCGGCAGAGACATCGCCGGGGTCGAGAATCAAAAGCCTGGCACCAAGTTCCAGCGCCTTGTCGAGCTGGCCTCCGGCAAGATAGCACGATTGCAGTTGCCCCAGAACCCACGTTCCGGCTTCATGATTCGGGAACGTCTTGGCGAAGTGTTCCAGCAGCGTGACTTTCTTAGTTGCATCTGTCTCGCCATCAATCAGTTGAAGAATACGCCCTTCTTCCGTGTCGACTTCGATCAGCAGCTTCTGTGAAAAGACCGTTGAACAAATGAACAGGAAGAGGACTGCACGATGGAATACCTTAATCATGAAATCCTCCTTGAACCACGCCAACCGCGGTCATTTTCGCCCGATTTCATAAGCTCCCGCTAACTGAAGATCTATTCGACAATTCCGGACAATAGTTTAGGCCACTGAAGATTTTGAATCGAAAGTACTACGGTCCTTGCAGGCATTCAAGTCCGCCCCCGATTAATCCTGTTGACCCGAAGCACCGGTCCGTTGTAACCTCGCAGTTTCCTTGGGTTTTTCATGATTCTGCCGACAACCTACGCAACCGCACTACTTCTGACCATCATTTCTATGATTTGCTGGGGTTCTTGGGCCAACACTTTTAAGCTGACCCGGAAATGGCGATTCGAGCTTTTCTACTTCGATTACGCTTTCGGCGTACTACTGGCCGCCGTGATTGCCGCCTTCACTTTTGGAACTATGGGCGACGATCTGTCGTTTGCGGACAATCTGCTCATCGCCGGCAAACATCACCTCGCCTACGCTTTGGCGGCCGGCGTCATCTTCAATCTGGCCAACATGCTTTTGGTTGCGGCGATTTCACTGGCCGGCCTCTCGGTTGCATTCCCGGTCGGCATCGGCCTTGCACTGGTCATCGGCGTCATCTGGAACTACGTCATCCATCCGGTTGGAAATCCGTTCCTCATCTTCTCCGGAGTCGCGCTGGTTCTAGTGGCGATCGTTGTAGACGCGTTCGCATACCGGGCCCACTCAGAGGAGGATGGTGAAATCACTGAGGACTTCAATGTAAAAGGCTTGGTGATTGCGCTGGTTAGCGGTGTTCTGATGGGCTCTTTCTATCCACTGGTGGAAATAAGCCGGGCTGGCGAAAACGGCCTCGGGCCTTACGCGGTGGTTTTTTTCTTCGCCATCGGGGTATTTTTCTCAACTTTTGTCTTCAACCTGTACTTCATGAATCTTCCGGTAGAGGGCGAGCCGGTTAGCTTTGGCCATTACCTCAGGCATGGATCGGTGCGCAACCATATGCTGGGCGTATTTGGCGGCCTGATCTGGTGCGCTGGCATGATCGCCAACGTGGCGGCAGCCAGCGGAACGGCGAAGGTCGGCCCGGCGGTAAGCTATGCGATGGGCCAGGGCGCCACCATGATCAGCGCTCTGTGGGGTCTGCTGGTTTGGAAGGAGTTTGCCGGCGCGGAAACGCGGGTAAAACTACTGCTCACGATCATGATCGTCTTATTTGTGGCGGGTTTGGCGCTGGTTTCCATCGCTCCGCTTTACGTGAAGTAAACTACGAAGCGAACCCAATTTCCTGAAGAATCGGCCGCACCAGGGCCGTGCCGGGCAGACTGCCCTGCGCCATCTGCGCGTTTCCACCACCCTTGCCGCCGGCCTGCTTGAGCCGTAGGTTCAGCCACTCACCGGCCCGGATGTCGGAATCCGGGGAAACCGCGAGCAGCAGAGTCACCGGATTCTCGCACACCGCCAGATAAATCGCCTTGGGCTGGGCCGCAAAGCTCTGAGCCTCCCACCGGGTCTCCTCATCGATACCGCCCGCCGCGATGCACTTCCAATACCGGCGTATGCCCTCCGCACCGGCTTCGGTGTCACGATAAATCTGCCGGCCTCTGGCTTGGGCGAGTTCTGCCGCCAGCTTCAACCGGCTCTTCTCACTCTCCTGCAACCGGCCGAGAGTGGCTGTAACCAATGACGAAGCATCGTCCAGCGAAGACGAAAACGCCTGCGCGATGCTGTTTAGCTGGTCATAGTCGGTCCTGGCGCGGCGCACCGAACGCCCGCCGCACAGAAACTCCAGCCGGATGTTGCCGCGCACCTTTTCTGTTTTTCGAATCAGAATCGGGCCGATTTCGCCCGTTTGGCGCACGTGCGTCCCGCCACAGGCACTACGGTCCAGATCCCGAATGGTCACGATGCGCAAGATCCCTTCCCGTTCGGAAGGTTTTCGCAGATCGCTGGCTTCCGATGCATCCACATACGACATGTCCACATGGCGGTTCTCAAACACGATCTCATTCGCACGTTGCCCGGCAGCTCGAACCTGCGCAGGATTAAGTGCAGCTACACCGAGATCGATGGCCGAGCTTTCCGCGCCCATGTGGAAGCCGACAGTTGGAACGCCAAATAGTTCCACCAGAACCGCCGAGAGAAGATGCTGACCGGTATGCTGCTGCATGTGATCGAAGCGGCGCGGCCAATCGACGCTACATTCAGCCGTCCCCATTTCAACCGGGGATGCGAGCACGTGGACGATACGGCTACCCGCATCGACCACATCCTTCACCACCACTCCATTGATGAAGCCTAGATCGTTCGGCTGGCCACCCGAAGACGGATAGAACGCCGTCCGGTCGAGAACGGCGCTATACCCGTCCTCGCTTGTCTCGATCACACCCGCGCGAAATTCTCTGAGGTAGCTGTCCTCGTAATAGAGGCGCTGGGTAATGCCGCTCATTGGACTGCAATGTAAGCGATCTTGCCGACCGCCCTATCGCCGAACAGGATCACCGGTACGTCGCCGGGCGGCAAACCGGATGGCACTGATACGTTGATCTGATACAGACCCGCAAATCCTGGCGTGAGCCCTGCAAACATCGGTGTGACGGCGATGGAATCACCGGCAAACCCGCCACCGCCAAACAACACCTTCATGACCGATGGAGCGACGGCCAATGGGCTGGCGGGTGCTGCGATGCCCGCGTTCAGCGGCGGCGCGGTCTGTCCCAATCCGAGCGCGTAGATCACCAGAACATCCCCAACCTTGGCCGGATGGCTCGGTACGCCTGGCGTTTGCGGAATGGGAAGCGTGCCGTCCTGATTCACGATAATGCCGTAGCGCCCGCCGTTGAATTTCAAAATGCGCGGCACGACCTCGGCGATTGTGACGGAGATGTTGTTGCCCCGCTGCCCTGGCCGGTCGACCCGGATAACCCCATCGCCGGTGGCGGTATCGTACGGAATCTGGAAATTGATCTGGTTGTAAGAGGAATAGAACAGCGGAGCGGGCCGGTCGTTCACAAATACCCTGGTGCCTGCAAGATCCGTTGTCAAAGGAAAAGCGCCCTGCTGCGGCGCGCCGAGCGTGAACTGTTCGCCATAGAGCGCCACAATCGTACCCTGCGCCAGTATATCGCCGGCTTCCACTGCCGAGTTGTTAGTGGCTCCCTGGAAATACGCAAGCGGAGCCCCCGGAGCCAGCACGTCCAACTGCACCGGAATCGTCATCGGCGCATTTGCCGCATTCGCCGCCACGGTGACTGTCCCTTGATAGGAGCCTGGAGAGATACTGGCCGGATCGGCGGTGATGGAGATTCCACTGAAACCGGCGGGCGTCTCCGCGCTCAACCAGGCGCCGCCCGAAGTGGTTGAGGCGGTTGCACCGGTAATCGCCAGCGTGCCGAGTCCTGTGTTGCTAATGCTTACAAATTGCGTCTGCTTCGGACCGCCCTGCGCAAGCCGAAAGAGAACCGGAGCGTCCGGTGACAGCTTCGCAATCGGTTGCGAAGTAACGTGGACCGTTACCGGAATGGTCTTATTGTCCGGCGCAAAAGCCGATCCCGACGTCACAATACTGCCCGTATAATTTCCTTCCGCCATGCCCGGCTGGTGCTTGGCGATAATCTGGTACGGGATGCTAAAGACGAAGCTGCCCCCTCCGTTGAGTGAAAGAAAAGGCAGATTGCCTTGGGTGGTGACAGTAGAATTCAGCCTACTGCCCGCCGAGAAATCAATCGTAGCCGGGGAACCGTTCGGCGCCACAAACAGATCGGCCTTATCCGGCACCGCGCTGCCCACCTGCATAGTGACAGCGATAGTTTGCGGCGCATCCACCGCATTGGGATCTTCTACGCTGACAAAACCGGTGTAAGTACCCGGCGCCATTGACCCGGCCTGCAAGTTCATCTGAATCCGGTTGCCGCTTACGGTGGGAGCGATCCAGGAAACGGAGGGGGTGGCGTGCAGATTCAAACTGCCATCGCCGGCGTTGGTGAAATCAACCCCGGGCGCCGCTGCCGCTCCACCCTGAGCGATGACAACTGGACCCACCGCTGTGGTGGAAAGACGCAGCTTGGGCGCGGCAATGGCCTTACCTCCGAGTGTTAGTAAGAATAACGCTGAAATAGCTTTCCTTTGCTTTAGACGCAATGCACGGCTCCCTTTCTTATGATGAATGCGGTATACGCATAAATACCAGAAGCAGCTTGAATGCCACATTCTAATTAAGAGAAATTTTCAAGGGTCTTACGCTGGACCGCGCAGAACGCTCCGGTGATATCTGTTAATTAACTTGAAACGGAATAATTTGTATGTTATTGTTCATTGCATTCGCGCGAGACGGAGATTTCCGATGCGTATCATCTTAGCTTTCTTGGCTATCGCCGCACTAAGTTCCGCTGAAAAACCGCCCATAACTTCAGAGAGCACGATGTCATCCATGGGGCGGCTCGCAAAGCACAGGGCCGAGGAGGTCAATACGCCCAGCGGCCCAGCAATCACTGGTCTCCGAGCGCTCCCGGGCCGCTGCGTGAACGAACCCGATTGCGCTGAAGCGGCGCTCATTTCGTCGAGTTTGCAGTCTGAGACTTCCATAGCGGTGGATAGCACCGGACAGCACATCGTTGTTGGATTCAACGATTTCCGGGGCTTCGCATTCCCTGCTCTTTCAGTTTCCGGATTCATGTACTCCGACGATGGCGGCGGAACGTTTGTCGATGGCGGACGGTTGCCGGCCGGTCCGACAACCGTCATCGCGGGCCAGTTGTTTCCGCAGATATTCGGCGATCCGGACGTGAAGTATCTCGGTGCCTGCAACTTTGTCTATTCATCGATATTGCTGAAAGCTGTCAGTGCGGCCGGGGTTGCTCAAACTCTTTCCATCCATCGCTCCACCGATTGCGGACATACTTGGAGCGGTCCTTTTGAGGTTCCTGCCGCGACTAATCCGAACGGCAAATTCGACACAAATGGGGATGTGCAGGATGCTGCTGATAAGGAACTCGGCGACGTTGACCCAGATACGAAACGGTACATGCTTTGCTGGTCGAATTTCACGCCTGTAGCGGCGGAAATGTCGTGCAGCTATTCGGACAATGTGCTAGCCAGTGTTCCGGTGTTTTCCCCGCGCACCGTGGTAGCGGCATCACCGGCGGACGGACAGGGGATGTCAGTCAGGTTTGCCGGCAATGGCTCCCCGAACGTCTACGTTGCTTGGGGGCGTTTTCCCGGAACGCTCTCCGGCTATGCGAACAACATCGGATTCGCCCGATCCATCGACAACGGCGCCACCTGGGGCGCTCCAGTAAACCTCACGAGCGATTTCCTCACAATGGATCAGGTTCTAGGAAACGACCGAGTGAATAATTTCCCGTCTTTGGCGGTTGATGCGTCGCCAGGCTCATTCAGCGGATCGGTCTACGCCGTTTACTCGAACAACAATTCGCGCGATGGCGCGGATGTTGCCTTCCAGAGGAGTACGAATGGCGGCGTGACGTTCTCCGCACCCATTTTCCTGAATGCCAAACCAGGAGCCGATCGCGCGCAGTGGTTTCCATACGTCACGGTGGACCGCTCCACGGGCCGCGTCTGGGTTTTTTACTACGATCAGGGCGCCGCAACCAGCGGAGATCTGACGCAAGTCACTTATCTCTATAGCGACACCGGAGGCGCAACGTGGAGCACGCCGTCCGCACTTACGCAGCGGCCGTTTAAGGCTGGCTGGGGCAACGACGGGAGCCAACCGAACCTGGGAGACTACAATCAGGCTGTTGCGCAGGACGGCACTCTATATGCCGTCTATGCGGAAACCAGGCAGGTTGGGTTTACAGACGGCCAGCCTTCCACGTCTATGTCGCCCCCCGATATAAACGTCACGAAAGTAGGACCCGGAGCTAGCCAACCGCCGCCGCTGCGCGCCGGCGCCATCACCTTCACGGAATCCGGCGGCGACGGCAACATCGATCCGGGCGACCGCGTCCAATTTAAGATTCCGCTCGAGAACTATGTCGCTAATCCACTGAACGCGGCTGCGGTGAGCAGTGTTTCGGCGATACTCTCCACCACGGCTCCGGGTGTATCCCTCGTCCAACCGGGCTCCTCGTATCCCAATATTGCGGTCGGAGCGAACGCCATAAATCTTTCCGGCTACATCGTGCAAATCTCGCCCGCGTTCGCTGCCGGAACTCCTATTGAATTCTCACTTGCCATCACAACTGCTCAAGGATCTGCTACCGTACTGTTCACCCAGCAGACCGGAACAGCCGTATACACGACCCTTCTGAATGAAAACTTCGATGGCTCCGCACCAGGCTCTCTGCCGGCGGGTTGGACCTCTGCCCATGGCGGCGGGGTGAACACCGTGCCATGGACGACCTCCAGCTCATTCGCCACCACCCTATGCGGCACTTCGAACAAGGCATTTCACCAGAACGCCAATGACGGTCTGCCCGGCGGCAGTCCCGCCCGATGGGAGCGTCTCTTTAGCCCTCTCGTCAACATACCGTCGAACGCGCAATACGTCACCGTCGAGTTTGATGTTTGTTATGACACGGAAAACGACACCGTCCTGCCCCTTACCGGCTACGACGGTTTCTTTCTTCGCATTACCGACCAAACGCCTGGCCGGACTTTGCGATCGGTCCTGGCCGAGGCCTTTGAACAAGAATTCACAACGGATGGGTTCCAGCACTATCCCAAGCATTTCCCGCGGAATTCCGATCCCAGTTACTTCGAAGATATGTCGGCTTGGTCCGGATTCTCCAATGGACCCCAGCACGTCCGCATGAGGTTTCCTGGGATGGAGGGTAGCCGCGTTCAATTGCGGTTCGAATTCGCACAGGATTCGTTCGGCACATGTGCCGACGTGAGGCCGGGGCACACCTGCGGAGTGACGATCGATAACGTAACCATACGCAGTGTAATCCCCGTGGCGCCGCTCAGCGTCAACTTGCAGATCACCCCGTCGCTTGCACGCGACCCGGTCACCAGCGAAGTGGTTGCAACGTTGAGCGTGACAGATACCGGAACCGGAACGGCATCGAACGTCCAATTTAGCAGTGCGCTACTCAACGGTACGCCGGCGGCAACCGCTCTTCCGAACCTCGGTTCCATAGCGCCGGGTGGTTCGGCTACTACGGCGGTGCGCTTCCCGGGGAGCGGTTTTGCGGCTGGAAGTCCCGCCGTTCTGCGAGTAGCCGGTTCTTACACCGGCGGGAGTTTCCAGGTAAGTTTACGTGTTGCGATACCGTAGCAAATTCATCGGAGGATGATCATGACAATACGAAAGACGTTTCGCGCGCTCACGCTGTTGGCGCTCTCTTCGGCCTGCGCTCTGGCTGCGCCGTTGAACATCAACTTTACTTCGTCGTTGCTGAATGCGGGCCGCGGGCAAACAGTGACGTTTTCAGCAAGCCTGTTCAACACGACCGCCTCGACAATATTCCTAAACGGCGACACCGCGAACATTGCCTTCCCATTGTTACTCGACGACACGAAATTCTTTTTGAATGCCCCGCTAAGCATTGGAGCTGGCTTGACGAGTCCGGTGACGCCAATCTTCGATGTATTCGTTCCTGCAAGTGCTCCATTCGGACTTTATCCGGGCGCTTTCGACATATTAGGCGGAGCTTCTCCTAATGCTTTCACCACAGTCGGCTCAGCGGTCTTTGCCGTGAACGGTGTGCCAGAGCCGGGAACCCTGGCTCTGGCGGGTTTGCCGTTGGTTCTGCTGATAGCTGCCAAGCGGGCGCGGCGGCGAGTGTCAAGTTAGCCAAGCCGGCGTCCTCAGCTTGTCCGGTAGCCGAGGCTCGTCAATGTGGCGCGCCGTAACGGAAACAGTTAGATTAGAGTATGTTCCGTTCTATCCGGGAGCAGGTCGATACGATCTTCAGAGAAGATCCCGCCGCTAAAAGCGTGCTTGAGATCGTGCTCTGTTATCCCGGATTTCATGCCGTTCTGCTACATCGGCTCGCCCACAGGCTATATAATGGGGGCGTTCCGCTTCTGCCCAGGATCATTTCCCAGTTCGGCCGTTTCTTCACTGGAATTGAGATCCATCCCGGTGCAACCATCGGACGCCGGTTCTTTATCGACCACGGCTCTGGAGTTGTGATCGGCGAAACCTCGGAAATCGGCGACGATGTTTTAATCTATCAGGGCGTTACGCTCGGCGGAACTGGAAAGGAAAAAGGAAAGCGCCATCCGACGCTGGGCAACCATGTGGTGGTGGGCACAGGCGCCAAGGTCTTGGGTAGTATTACGGTGGGAGATTATGTAAAGATTGGCGCCGGGTCGGTAGTGATACGTCCAGTGCCGGACCACTCGACCGTCGTAGGAATCCCAGGCCGTGTGGTCAAGACTCGCATTGAGAACGAAGGACAACTGGCACACGGCAGCCTGCCCGATCCCCAGGGCCAGGCCATTGAGGATCTGAGCAAACGGATTGAGCAACTGGAACAACTGGTGCATGAACTCAAGGACGAGAAATTATTATCGAGGCGCGGCACATGACACCGATCCTGTTTTTGATGTTGCTGGCCGCCGGAACCCCAAAGACCGCCACGCTTGAGACGTACACCTATTGGATTGAACCTTGCAGCCGGCCCGATGCGGAATGTGTTGCTAACGACGTGCAGTTGGCCGAATGGGCGCTCGCCGCATGGGAGAAAGCCGGAGCAGGTGCACTGAAATTCGAAAAATCTCCCCTCAGCAAAGCGAGAATCCGGCTCTATTGGGCCTCTTCTGGTAATCAGGGCCTCTATGGCGAAGCCCGTGGAATCATAGTAGACGGTAAACCGGGCGCCGAAGTAAATGTCCGCCCAGGCCTGCATGCGCTGGGGCAAGGGGTTGCCGGCGAGGGTACCAAAGATCCGCTATTCCGGGATTCCATTGTGTATCTAACGTGCCTGCATGAACTCGGACACGCACTGGGCCTTCCGCATACGCACTCATTTTCCGACATCATGTATAGCTTTGAGTACGGAGGCAACATTCTGGAGTACTTCGGCAGGTACCGCCGTAAGCTGCAATCTCAGAGCGACATCGCCCAGCACTCTGGATTCTCAACCGAAGATCAGAAGCATCTCGCCGCGTTGTACAAACGCCCATGAAATTTACATTGTTACCGGCAGCGGCGGCATGTCTGCTTGCAGGCTGCGGGAACCGCCCAAGTTCCCAATCCCCTGTTTCTGAAGCGAAACAATCGCCCGCTCCGGTCCGAATTCTGCAGTTCTATCCCAGCAGTACAACCGTTGCGCCAGGACAACCGGTGCTGCTCTGTTACGGGGTGGAGAATGCAAAATCGGTGCGGCTGGAGCCACCGGTAGAGCAGATTGCCCCATCGTTGACCCGGTGCATTCAACATGCACCGAAAGCAACCGCGGAATATAAGCTGATTGCGACAGGTGCGGACGGGACTGAGGTTTCGAAGAGCTTCAAAGTCGACGTGGCCGGAGCCGCGCCTGCGGCTAAAAAAACCTTGATCGTTTCCTTCGCGGCCAGCGCCCGTTCGGTACCGGCCGGCCAGCAGGTGACGCTTTGTTACCAGACCACCAACACGCGCTCGGTCACGCTCAAACCGAATCCAGCTGGACGCCCACTCGGGCCGAAGGGTTGCGTGTCCCAGCCCGTGAACAAGAGCACGGAATTCACCTTGACCGCCCAAGGAACGGACGGCACGCAGGATCATGAATCTTTGACTGTCGGCGTTCAGTAAACCGCGAGGGGAAGTCTTCAGCAAATCTTCAGTAAACTTTCCAGGCAATCCAGTATGATACTGAAATCGCGATGCAGTTCCTTCGCGAAAAAGGATCGATCCGATATGACTTTCAAAACCACTCTCTTGCTCTGTGGCGTGGCCGCCTGCGCAATGGCGGCGTCCAATTATCGTGTGGTGGCCACATACCCTGTTCCTGGAAACGGCGGCTGGGACTATCTCACAGTCGACAGTCCGGCCCGCAAAATCTACGTATCCCACGGCAACCAGGTGGATGTGTTGAATGCGGATACCGGAGCGATTGTGGGCAAGATTGCCGATACACAAGGCGTTCACGGCATCGCCATTGCGCTTCCGCAAGGGCGAGGATTCACCAGCAATGGCAAGACGGATACGTCGACAGTGTTCGATTTAAAGACACTGAAAGTGCTTAGTAGCGTGAAGACCGGGAAAAAGCCGGATTTTATCCTATTCGAACCGGCAACGTCGCGTGTGTTCACCATGAATGGAGACAGCGCAGATGCTACTGCGATTGACGCCGCCACGTCGGAGGTGGTCGGGCGCGTCGCTCTGGGCGGTGCGCCTGAAGCGGCCGTAGCCGACGAGACAGGCATGGCATACGTCAATCTTGAGGACAAGAATTCGGTGGTGATGTTCGACGCCCGCAAGCTGGTGGTCAAGAATACGTGGCCGCTGGCTCCCTGCGAGGCGCCGTCCAGCATGGCGATGGACCGGAAGAATTCCCGGCTATTCATCGGATGCCGGAACAAGCTGCTGGCCGTAGTGGACTCGAAAAATGGACACGTGATCACAACCCTTCCGGTCGGCGATCACGTGGATGCCACTGCATTCGACGTCACCAGCGGAAACATTTACAGCTCGAATGGGGACGGAACGTTGACCATCGTCCACCAGGATTCGCCTGACAAGTACAAGGTGATCCAAACCGTAACGACTGAACCTGGGGCAAAGACCCTTGCACTGGATTCCAAAACACACAAGATTTTTCTTTCCGTGGGAAAGCGGAATACGCCGGGCAGTTTCAAGGTGCTGGCGGTCTCGAACGAGTAGCGCAAACGCGCTCGAAGACATCACAACTCAAGGTTTCAAAAGCATCACTCAACAGAGTCATCGGTGCGAACGGCTCGGTGAATTCGGGGTTCAGTGGCTCACGAATGCGGATGCGTCGAGGTTGTAAAACCGGATACAGTAATAGGCTGGGAGATGCCCCGATTTCGACGGGGAAACCAGCCGCTAAGCGAGTCACGGAAATTTTAACCCGTAAGTCATTGAATCAACAAACCATTTACGCCCAACCTCTCGGAACCTTTCCCTGCCAACCCATAAACTCATCTCAAAGGACAGCTATCTATGTCCTTGAGAGCAAGTGTTCGTTTTTGGGATTGGCTGCGTTTCGTAATTTCCAAACGGACTCGGCAACTCCCTCGACAACGGAAGCGCCACTGCACGATCAAAGCCAATTTCACCGGGAGTTCATAGCTTTGCCCCTTTCGGGCGGGCTTGCCTTTAGATCCATAGCCCGATTTGCTATCTTATTATTTGGGTTTACCCATCCAATCTTCCTTCCTGGTTAGAGGTTCGAAATGTCAGGCCATTCTAAGTGGGCAACCATCAAGCACAAAAAGGCTGCTTTGGACGCCAAGCGCGGCAAAAGCTTTACCCGCATCATTAAAGAAATTATGATCGCGGCGCGCAGCGGTGGCGACGTGGATATGAATCCGCGCCTCCGCACCGCCGTCCTAGCCGCCAAGGCTGCCAGTATGCCGGCCGACAACATCAAGCGCGCCATCATGCGCGGCACAGGTGAGCTGGAAGGCGGCCAGATCGAAGAAATCATGTATGAAGGTTATGGACCCGGCGGCGCCGCCATCGTGGTAAACGTCGCGACCGATAACCGGAACCGCACCGTCAGCGAAATCCGACACATGTTCTCCAAGCAGGGTGGCAATATGGGCGCGGAAGGCAGTGTTGCCTGGATGTTTGACCGTAAAGGCCAGATCCTCATCGACAAGGACAAGGCGAAAGAGGACGATCTAATGAATATCGTTCTCGAATCCGGGGCCGACGATTTGCGGGATGAAGGCGATCACTGGCAAATCCTTACCGCCCCGGAAGCACATGTAGGTGTAATTCAAGCTGTTGAGAAGGCCGGTATCCCCATCGTCTCGTCTGAAATTGCGATGATCCCCAAGAACCTTGTCAACGTCGAGGGCAAGCAGGCGGCCTCCATTATTAAACTGATCGACGCACTGGAGGAGCACGACGATGTACAGAATGTCTTCTCCAACTTCGACATTGATGAGAAGGATATGGAAGCTCTGGCTTAACTCGGCCGCCCGGCTCCTGACATGACGGTACTTGGGATCGATTGCGGCACCGAAAAAACCGGTTTTGGCGTTATCGAAAGCGACGGTCTGACTCATCGCCTGATTACGGCCGGCGTAATCCGCACCAACCCCAAAGACGCGCTCTCCAAGCGTCTTCTCGAAATCGCAGTTGGTCTCCGTAAAACCATTGACGAGTTTCAGCCACGGACGGGAGCCATTGAAGAGGTGTTCCACGCCGTGAATGTGAAGACAGCGCTCAAACTTTGTCATGTGCGCGGCGTCGCGATGCTGGTGATTGCCGAAGCGGGCATGTCTCTTGGCGAGTACTCTCCGCTGGAAGTCAAAACCAGCGTGGTCGGTTACGGGCGTGCAGAGAAGAAACAGGTTCAACTCATGGTCCGGTCTTTGTTGAGACTGGATCGCGAGATCGAATCGGAAGATGCTTCCGACGCAGTGGCAGTCGCGATCTGTCACGTCACGCACGTCTCTTCTCTGCAGCGCATAGGAGCATCGGCAACATGAAGTTCTGTAGCGTCCTTCTTATAGCTAGCGTCCTGCTGGCAGCCTCCGGCTCGCCAAAAATCACGTACTCGAAGTCATTCCCAGGCAGCACTCCGGCCTACGTTCAGGTGGATCTCGCTCCAGATGGAACCGCCGCTTATCGCGAGACGCCCAACGATCCGAATCCCATCTCCTTCGTTATGACCCCGGAAGACACCAAAGAAATTTTCGATCTTTCGGATAAGCTGGAGCACTTTAAACGCCCCCTCGATGCAAACCTCAAGGTCGCGTTCATGGGCGCTAAGACGTTCCGCTTTGAAAACGGAACAGAGAAGAACGAGGCGAAATTCAATTACTCGTTGGACGAAGACGCCAAGGCTCTGCTCGACAAGTTTGAACGGATCACGGAAACCCAGATGCTCATCTTTGAACTGGAACGCACCATCCGGTTCGATAAACTAGGCGTGAACAAAGCGCTGCTGCAGCTTGAGTCCGCCCTGGACCGCAAGCGGATCGTTGGGCGCGAGCGGTTTCTTCCCTTGTTGGATCGCATCGCGAAGAACGAAACCTACATGCATATGGCTCGAGAGCGCGCTGCGGCACTGGCTGACTTCTTCCGGAAGGACGCGCCGAAACCCGAATGAAGTTCCTGCGAATCGCGCTTTCCGGTCTGCTGCTTGCTTGCCTCTGCGCCGCTCAACCGAAGCTCCCGCCCTCGGAAGCCGAACAGAAAGAACTTCGCCAGGCGCTGGCCGAGGCAGGGAACAGCGCCGTCGATTTCACACGCGTCCTTGAACAGCATATTGCGAAATACCCGAACAGCCCGCAACGTCCCGAGCTCGAAGACGCGCTCGTCAAAGCGGCAATGGACGCCAAAGACGACCAGCGTACTCTGGTGTGGGGCGAAAAGGTTCTCGCCCGCAACATGGACGATCCGCGCATTCTGGAACGCGTCGCCCGCATTCTGCTGAACAGCGGCGACAAGGCCGGTTCCGAGCGCGCTCTGAAGTACGCGCGCAAATTTGAAGAGATCATGCGCGCTCTCGACAAAGAGGAGCCGCCCTCAGCCAGTAATCGCGCGCAGAGAGCTGAGGAGATCGACAAAGCCTTGGGCCGCGCTGAGGTGTATCAGGCCCGCGCCAACGGTAATCTTGGCAAAATGGACGAAGCTATCGCTCTCGCCAAAAAGAGCTTTGACCAGTATCCGAGCGCCGAAGCTGCCCGCGAGACCGGGAAGTGGCTCGTGAAATCGGGCAAGGACTGGGACGCCATTCCGTATTACGCGGACGCCTTCACGCTCGGCGACACGGACCGGCAGAAGGATCGCGCACGCCTGTCGGAGCTCTATCGCAAAGTGAAGCACTCGGAAGCGGGCCTCGGCGACATCGTTCTGGAAGCTTACGATCGAACAGAGGCGCTGATGGCCACGCGTAACGATGCGCAGCACAAGCTCGACCCCAACGCGAATCTGACCAATGCAATGGACTACACCATCACGGGCGTCGACGGTTCAAAGCTGCAACTCTCTTCGCTCAGAGGTAAGGTCGTAATTATGGATTTCTGGGCCACCTGGTGCGGGCCATGCCGGGCCCAGCATCCGCTCTACGAAATCGTGAAGCAGAAGTACGCTGGCCGGAAGGATGTGGTCTTTCTTGCCATCGCTACCGACGACGACCGCTCGCTCATCGCGCCGTTCCTGGCGGAGCAGAAATGGAGCAAAAATAACGTCTACTTTGAGGATGGCCTTTCGAACTTCCTCAAGGTGTCCTCCATCCCGGCCACCCTCATCGCCGATAAGCAGGGACGAGTTTACAGCCGCATGAACGGGTTTCTTCCCGATCGCTTCGTTGCCATGTTGAGTGACCGGATCAAGGAAGCTTTGGAGGTTCGCTAGTGGCATTCCGGCGGGTGATTTGGATTGTTTTGGACAGCGTGGGAATTGGCGAAATGCCCGATGCCGCCGCATACGGCGACCTAGGCAGCGATACGCTCGGCAACATTGCCAGGCAAAGGCTATTGCGGCTGCCAAACTTATGCCGCTTGGGTCTGGCCAACATCAAACCTTTGGCGAACCTGGAACCAGTGGCGGAACCCGAAGGCGCATACGGCCGATGTACGCTGGCTTCCCCTGGAAAGGACACCACGACAGGCCATTGGGAGATGGCCGGCATCCATCTGGAAAAGCCCTTTCCTCTGTTCCCAAATGGGTTCCCGCCAGAGATCATGCGCGAGTTTGAAAACCGCATCGGGCGGTCTTCGCTAGGCAACTACGCGGCCTCTGGAACGGAGATCCTTAAGCAGCTTGGCGCGGAGCACGTTCGCACCGGTTCCCCCATCGTTTACACATCGGCCGACAGCGTGTTCCAGGTGGCAGCACACGAAGAAGTCATCCCGCTCTGGGAACTGTACAAAATCTGCGAGATAGCGCGGGACATCCTGCGTGGGCCGTATGAGGTGGGGCGCGTGATTGCCCGTCCCTTCATCGGGACTGAGAGCGCATTCACCCGCACTGCAAACCGGCACGACTACGCGGTGCCCCCGCCCAAAGACATGCTGCTGGATCAACTCGATTCGCGCAACGTCCCGGTCTGTAGCGTTGGAAAAATCTTTGACGTCTTTCTGGGCCGCGGCATTCGCGAGCATGAGAAGACAACGAGCAATGCCGACGGTATGGCCAAAACCATAGAGGCGATGGCGGAATCGCCAGACGGCCTGATATTCGTAAACCTGGTCGACTTCGATCAACTCTTCGGCCACCGCAACGATGTGGAAGGGTATGCCGCGGCGCTCGAAGCTGTGGACGCCTGGCTACCCACGCTGGAATCGTCCCTACAGAAGGGCGATCTCGTGATACTCACGGCCGATCACGGATGCGATCCCACCACGCCCAGCACGGATCACAGCAGGGAATACGTCCCGCTGCTGGTGTACGGTCTTGGCACGAAAGCCGGAGTCAACCTTGGCACTCGCGCCACGCTTTCCGACATCGGACAGACTGTTGCGGAGAACTTCGGCGCGAAGCTGACCAACGGCGCCAGCTTCCTGTCATCGCTGTAACCTGAACGTGTACCGGGAACCACAAAGGCCAACGTGGTATACTGCTCCCACATCACTCCTAGGGGGAGAGGACAATTGCAATCCACAAAGATAATTGCGCTTAGTGTAGCCACGCTTCTGCTCGCAGCCTGGCCGGCGGCTTCACAAACCACGAGCGGTTCCATAGCCGGAGCGGTTCACGATCAGCAGGACGCCGCTGTCGCGAACGCCACCGTTATTGTCACCGATCAAGACAAAAAGACGGCGAGTACCGCCACCACCGATGCGAACGGGCGCTTTGCTTTTCCGCAACTGCAGCCCGGTGTCTATTCCGTGAACATCAAATCGCCGGGGTTCAAATCCTTTGAGCGGCTCAATATCAATCTCAACGCGAACGATAAACTGGCGCTCGGTGTTCTTCCGCTCGAAGTCGGCGCGGTGGATCAAACCATTGAGGTTTCGGCACAGGTGGTGCAGCTCAAGACGGAAAGCGCGGAACGGTCGGAAGCGATTGTTGGCAAGCAGCTCCAGAACGTGGCGGTGAACGGCCGTGGGTATCTCGCCCTCACCGCTCTGCTGCCCGGTATCGTTAGCACCGTCAATTTGCAGGTAGCCGGTAGCGGCGGACTTGGCAGCATCTCGGCCAACGGAGCCCGCACCAGCCAGAACAACCTCACGCTCGATGGTATTGGCAACGTGGATACCGGAAGCAATGGCGGCCAGCTTGCCACCGTCAGTCTGGATTCCGTGCAGGAGTTCAAGATCCTGACCAGCAATTATCAGGCGGAGTATGGCCGGTCCTCAGGCGCGCAGATCAGCGTGGTGACCAAGAGCGGAAGCACGGAATTCCATGGCAGCGGTTACCTTTTCCATCGCCATGAGGGCCTCAATGCGAATAACTGGAAGAACAACCGCGATGGCATTCAGCGCAATAAATATCGCTATAACGACGCCGGCTTCACCCTCGGCGGTCCGGCGTTCATACCGAAGGTCCTGCCGCTCAAGGACAAGCTGTTCTTCTTCGTCAGCCAGGAATATCAGAAACAACTGGTTCCGCAAGGGACCAGAAATGTGACCATGCCAACGGTGCTTGAACGTGCGGGCGACTTCTCGCAGACGGTCGATAACAATGGGAACCCATTTCCGTACATCAAAGATCCTCAGTCCACGCTGCCATGCAGCGCGAGTAACACGGGCGGCTGTTTCCAGGACGGCGGTGTGGTCGGCCGCATCCCGAAAAACAGGTTGTACGCGCCAGGTATTGCGATCCTAAATTTCTATCCTCAGCCGAATGCGGTGAGCGCCGGGAATAAGGGATTCAACTTCCAATCGCAGGTCTCCGACACCAAGCCGCGCCGCGAAGATTTGCTCCGGTTGGATTACAATCTCAGCCAAAAATGGCGGCTCTTCGGCCGTTGGGTAAACAACACGGACGTCCAAACCACCAACTACGATTCGTTTGTGATTCAGGGCAACTTCGCCGGCGTTACGCCGCACACCGATGCCCGGCCGGCGCACAGCCTCTCCTTGAGCGCCACCACGATTATCACTCCGACCATGACCAACGAGACAACGTTCGGTATCGGGCATAACCAGATCAATATTGATGAAGTGGGAGATGCGCTGACCCGAACCAAAGCGGGACTCAGCGGTCTTCCGCAACTCTATCCAAGCGCCGTGCAAAACGACTATCTGCCCAGCTTGGCATTTGGAGGTTCGCGTCTTGCAAATAGCCCGAGCCGCAACACGCTCGATGCGCCATTTTTCAACTACAACACGACCATCGATCTGGTGGACAACGTAAGCAAGATCTATAACGGCCACGTGTTCAAGGCCGGTTTATATTTCACGCGCAGCCGTAAGGATCAGACATCGTTTGCGCCGTTCAACGGCAGCTACAACTTCGGCGACGACAGCACGAATCCGCTCGATACCGGCTATGGTTACGCCAATGCGGCGATTGGCGTGTACAGAACCTTCCAGCAGGCCTCCCAGTTTGCCACCGGCCAATATCGCTACTCCAACGTGGAATGGTACCTCCAGGATGCGTGGAAAATCACTTCACGGCTGACGCTCGATTATGGTATCCGGTTCGCCTGGATTCAGCCGCAGTTCGACGCCGCTCTTCAAACGTCAACGTTCCAACCGGACAAGTTCGATAAGTCCAAAGCATCCCGGCTGTACCGCCCCGGTTTTGATTCGACCGGCGCCAAAGTGGGGATTGACCCTTTGACGGGCGCAACTACGGCGTTCGCAAATGTAGACAAGATTGTCCCGAACTCGGGGAATCTCTTAAATGGAATCGCACAGGCGGGCAAGGATACTTCCAAGTACCTGATGCAGGACCGCGGTATTCACTATGGCCCGCGCATCGGCTTTGCTTATGACGTGACCGGGAAACAGAACATGGTGGTTCGAGGCGGCCTCGGCGTTTTCTACGACCGCTTCCAGGGCAACGAAGTGTTTGCGATGTTGCAGAACCCGCCCACTACCTTTGCGCCGACGTTGGTGAATGGAAACATAAAGGATATCGATCCGAAAACGGCGCTGCTGGCTCCATTCACCCTGAATGCGTTCAGCCCCGATGGCAAAGTGGCTACGGTTTACAGCTATAGCTTTGGAGTACAAACGAAGCTGCCATTCCAGTTGGTTCTGGATACGGCTTATGTCGGCTCACAGGCTCGTCACTTGCTGCAGCGCTTGAATCTGAACGCGATCCCGTACGGCGCAACGTTCCTGCCGCAAAATCAGGACCCGACCAAGGTGGCCGCGTCACCGAATGCAGTTCTAGGGAATAACGCGCTCAGCCAGGACTTCCTCCGCCAGTACCAGGGGCTGGGCAACGTCACTCAACACCAGATGGGGGGCACATCGAATTACAATTCGCTCCAGACCAGCTTGAACCGGCGCTTCTCGAACGGCTTCCTGTTTGGCCTCGCCTATACATGGAGCAAGGCGCTAACCACGTCCAGCGGCGACGGCGGATTCTTCCGTATCGATTCCAACAACCGTCTCGCCAATTACGGTCTCGCCGACTTCCATCGGGAGCACACGGTGGCGATCAATTACATTTATGAGATCCCGAGCTTGTTCAAGAACAAGGCGGTCATGCACGCGGTTGCCGATGGCTGGCAACTCTCTGGCATCACCACGTTTCAGTCGGGCCAGCCGCTTAGCCCTGGGTACAGCATTCCGGGCGTCGGCAACGCGAACTTGACCGGTTCTTATACGGAAGGCGCGCGGCTCAAGCTGATCGGCAACCCGCTTACCGGCGCCACGGACAGCCCCTATAACAGGCTGAATGCAGCGGCGTTTACCGAGCCCCCCGTAGGCACTATTGGGATCGACGCGCCGGTGAACTACATCATCCGGCCTGGTATTGCAAATTTCGACTTCACCTTGCAGAAGAGCTTCGCGATCAAGGAGCGCATGCGCCTGGAACTCCGGGCCGATGCATTCAACATTTTCAACCACACGCAATTCAATGGTCTGAACTCTACGCTGAATTTCAAAAGCTTGACGGATTCAACGCCGACCAATCTGGTGTATGCGGCGGATGGGTCGATTTCGAATAAGAACGGATTCGGAAGCGTCAGCGGAGCGCGCGATCCACGGATCATGCAACTCGTTGTGCGATTCCAGTTCTGAGATCCGGTTTACCTGTTGTTTTAAAGGGCGCCTGCGGCTCCGGGGCGCCCTTTTTTCGCTCTGAGTTACAATTGAATTTCACCTTAAATCATGCGAATCCCTTTAATGGCCGGAAACTGGAAAATGTACAAGACTGTCCCGGAAACCACCGCGTTTTTCGAGAAGTTTAACCCGTTGGTTGAGAAATCGAACCACTGCGAAATCGCGATCTGTCCTACCTATGTCAGTCTTCAAGCTGCCGTGCAGGCGACGGTGGGAACCAGGGTTGGCATCGGCGGTCAGAATCTGTACTGGGCCAACGAAGGGGCGTTCACAGGCGAGATCTCCGGGCCGATGTTGAAGGCTGTTGGGTGTCAGTGGGTCATCGTAGGCCATAGCGAGCGGCGGCAGTATTTCGGAGAAACGAACGACACGGTTCTGAAGCGGACCACTGCCGCGCTTGACTCCGGTTTGCGGCCCATCGTGTGCGTGGGCGAGCGTCTGGAAGAGCGGGAAGGCGGTTGGACCGAAGCCGTGCTGCTGGAGCAGTTCAAGCACGGGATCGGTGGATTATCGGCCGATCAGTTCTCTCAGATCGCAATCGCGTACGAACCGGTTTGGGCCATCGGAACCGGGAAAACGGCGACCCCGGACATGGCCGCGGACGCGCATCGCATTATTCGTGAACAGATCAGGTTGCACTTCAGCCCAGATGCGGCGCACAGCACGCGCATCCTATACGGCGGAAGTGTGAAGCCGGATAACATTAAAAGCCTGATGGCACAGCCCGAGGTGGACGGCGCGCTGGTTGGCGGCGCCAGTCTGGACCCGAATTCGTTTGCGTCTATCGTGAACTTCTAATCCTTCTTTGGAGCTTTGCCCGGCAGGTTCTCTGGGTTTTCATGAACCTTTTCTTTGTAATTGCCGTTCAGGCCCGCCGCCAGCGAAACGCTCGTTTTACCGAATTTATCCCGGATGCGATCCACAGCGCCCAGGGCGTTGCGCCAGCGCCGGGTCTTCTCTTCTTCCAGCAGATTCAGTTGGCCTTCGTTTGCATCGAGTCCCGAAGCTCGCACGCCGATCAGACGCACAGGAGCACCGGTCCAGTTACGGCGGAACAGCATACGGCTGTTCTCGATGATCTCAATGTCCAACTGCGTTGCGTGGTCCAGCGTTACCGCTCGGGTGAAAGTCGAGAAGTCAGAATAACGAAGTTTGATCTGGACCGTCCGCGCATGTAAATGGTGTTCGCGAAGCCGGCGCCCGACCATTTCCGACATCTTCGCCAGCGTCGATTCTATCTGGCTCGCATCGGACGTGTCTTCATTGAACGTGTTTTCATGGCTGATCGATTTCGGATCCTCGTTTTCGCCGACATCGGAATCGAAGTATCCGCCCGCGTCCAGGCCGTTCGCTTTGTCCGCGAGCGCCAGTCCCCATTTGCCTAGCTTCGATTCCAGAAAGGCGGCGTCCAGGACCGCCAAGTCTCCTACGCAGCGAATGCCGAAATCGTTCAGCTTCTTTTCCGTGGCCTTCCCGACACCGGGGATCTTCCGGATGTCGAGGGGCGCCAGAAATCGCGCTTCCTGTCCCGGTGGAATCCATAGCACGCCGTTTGGCTTGGCCTGATCCGATGCTACTTTGGCCACCATTCGCGTGGTTGCAATGCCGATGGAACAGCTGAGGTGCGTATCGTTGCGAATAGCCTGATGCAGCAGGTGAGCGGCCTTCATTGGCGGCCCGTGCAGCCGCTCAGTACCGGTGAGATCCATGTAAGCTTCATCGATGGAAGCCATTTCCACCTTGGGAGAAAACCGGTTCATCACCTCGAAAACTTGCTGCGAACATTCCCGGTAGCGGTCGGGATGGCCCTCTACGAAGATGGCCTGCGGGCATAGTTTATATGCTGTGCGCAGGGGCATGGCCGAGTGGACGCCAAACTTGCGCGCGGCGTAGCTGGCCGCCGACACCACTCCGCGCTGATCCGCCTTGCCGCCGACCACCACTGGTTTGCCTTTGAGTGAAGGATCGAAAAGCTCCTCCACCGAGACGAAGAACGCATCCATATCGAGATGGAAAATGGTCCTCATGGCCGATAGCAGGCTGAGAGCACGCGCGGGATGCCGGCCAGGTCATCGGTGATGGCGATGGATGTCCAGCTTTCGTTGAGCAAACTTTTCACAGCGGCTAACGAATCATAACCCAGCTCAAGAATGAGTTGGCCGCCGGGCTTCAACACTCGCGTTGCATCGGTAATCAGGCGCTCGTAAACTTCCGCTCCGGTTGGTCCGGCGAAAAGTGCGATGTGTGGTTCGTGATCGCGCACCTCACGTTGCATACCGGCGCGGCCGCGGTCGGCAATGTATGGTGGATTGGAAACTACCACGTCTACGCTCGCGGTGGCTAGCGCAGAGAGGAGGTCGCAATGGATGAAGTGGACCGTAGCTCCCAAATCGCGCGCGTTTTTCAACGCAATCGACAATGCCGCTGCTGAGATATCGGTCGCGATCAGGCGGGCGTGCTTTTCCAAGCTCAACGTCACCGCGATCGCGCCCGATCCACAGCCGACGTCTACGATGCGGCCGTTGTACTGCAGCGCCGCTTCCACCACGAACTCGGTTTCAGGCCGGGGAATCAGAACATGCGGCGAGACTACGAAATCGCGGCCATAGAACTCCTGCCGCCTGGTGATGTATTGAGTGGGCTTCCCTTTGATTCGTTCGAATAGATAGCGCCCGTAATGGAGCCAGGCGATCTGACTCAGTTCTGCCTCGGGGTGGCTGAAGAGGTACACGCGCTCACGGCCCAGCGCGTGGGACAGCAGGACCTCAGCCGTTAATCGGCTTTGCGGGACGTCGCCCCGCTCAAGAAGGCTGGTCCCCTGCTGGAGCGCGGTTTGGACCGTCATGATGGTTGCCGGATTCCTGCTTGAGCTTTTCGGTCTGGAAGTGAGCCGTAACGGCGTCAATTACTGTGCCCAGACTTCCCTGCATGATCGATTCAAGCTGATACAGAGTGAGGCCGATGCGGTGATCGCTGACGCGATTCTCTTTGAAGTGATATGTGCGGATCTTCTCACTGCGGTCGCCCGTGCCCACCATGCTTTTACGGTCGGCTCCGATTTCCGCATTCTGCTTATCGAGCTCAATTTCATACAGACGCGAGCGGAGAACCTTCTCGGCTTTGGCTCGATTCTTAATCTGCGATTTCTCGTCCTGGCAGGAAACAATCAGTCCGGTTGGAAGATGCGTGTTGCGAACGGCCGAGTACGTAGTGTTAACCGACTGCCCGCCGGGACC
>JBBPYD010000184.1:0-33857 GCA_038200305.1 Bryobacterales bacterium | reverse complement strand
TGTGTTGAAACTTGGAAATGACAACGTTTCACCGCCCGTCGGCAGCAGTTGGTCGTCTACTAATACACGTCCAGCCAGGGTATCGTTCTGTGTGAAGCGGTGGTCAACTTTCACTGCGTACTGGCGTATTCGCAATTGTTGCGAGTACGGAATCACGATATGCCCAAACTCGGCATCGGGCCGCCCGCTTCCCAACGGGACGTTGAAGTTTTTGAAAACCCCGTCGTAACCCGCGGTGATAGTCTGCAGCAGGTCCGCGTTCGCGTTCCGGCCCGATGGGAACAGGTTCCTAAGCACGGCGCGTCCCGCAGCCGTAGGCGAGATCATCTCTGTGCTGCTCTGTGAAAACTGGCGCAGTTCCAAATAAGATAAATGGAAGAACGTCCGGTCCTTCAAGATCGGGCCTCCAAGCGTACCGTCAAACTGCTGCTCGGTCCCCGGCAGATTCTTGCCGCGCGCCCGAATCGCCGGGTCTTGCGAAAGCGAACTGGAGATAGCGTCATCGCGTGTCGAATCGAGCACGAATCCTGCCGTCCCATGCACGGAGTTGCTGCCCGAACTCGTGATCACGTTCACCACGCCGCCGCCAGCACGGCCAAACTCCGCGTCAAAGTTCGAAGTCTGTACCGAAACTTCCTGTACCGATCCTGGATTGAGGAGTTGGAACGCCTGACCCGCAACCGAAATGTCATTATTGTCGGTGCCGTCGATCATGAAATTGTTCGAACGTCCACGCCCCCCGTTCACCACAAAGGAATTACTCGGAGTAGCGAACTTACTCGACACCACTCCTGGAGCCGTAGTCGCCAGCATTACCGGATTCCGGCTCTGAAAAGGCAATTCAAGAATGTCGTTGGTGGTGATGCTCTTACCGCGCACTGCCGCCTCCGTCTGAAGCTGCACGGATTCGGCATTCACCTCAATTACCTGCTGCACTTCTCCCAACTGGAGGGGTGCATCCAGCGTTACCGATTGCGCCGCGCTTACCTCAAACTGCCGTGCACTGAATGTATGAAAACCTACGGCCTTCACCTTTAACGTGTACGGCCCAGGATCGACTGCATCAAACCGGTAGAGTCCGGATTGATTCGAGGATGTGACCCTTGTTACATTAGTGGCGATCGCCGTCAGCTCCACGCCGGCATCCGGAACAGCCGATTTCTGACCGTCCGAAACCAGACCGCTCACTGTACCCCGGCTGGTCTGGGCCACAGCCGTGATTCCCGCGACAACCAAAAGCATGGAGAGCAGATATACCTGTCTCCAGGCCTTTCTCTGAAACAAAGACCGCATCTTGAAAACTCCCGAGAAATTGATTTGATATAACTCTAACACCAGCCCAATGGGCGGACAATCAGATTCCTCTGTGGACTTTCATAGACTTAGCCGGAGCCGTCCGTCGAATTCCACTCTGCGAACCCCTGTCGGGGAAATAGCGTGGGTGATCCGTGTTTATGCGAACCAAGAAGCCGTTTGATAAGAGTGAGTTTGGCCTTTAGCCATTCGTGAGCAATCCGAAACAGGAATATACAAAAGCACGGAAATGGACCAAATGATTAAAAAGCGTTAACGCATCCCTGAAAGACACATTATTGGTGATAGTTGTGGGCCGGCGCTATTTTGTGGCTTCGGCGCGTACTAAAACGACAGCGTTGGCCGAAGCCATCGAGTCATAATAGATAGTGAACCTGCGGGGCTCTGCCGCGCCGCCGTAAGGCTTTAGATTATTGGCCCAACGGTAACCGATAGGTTGGTACCAAAGCTCCGCCTCCACTTGAAATGGACCTTTGGCGTCCCCGAGCGCTACCGAATAGCGCACGCGGTCTCCGGCATCGGTAAAGTTTGGGTCGGTGGCGGCACTGCCTTGAACGGCGATATCTTTATCCGCTGTCCGCTTATCGAAGCCATGCGGCAGCAAGCGGTTGTCTTTCAAATACCCGACCGTCGACAAAAGCCCAGTTGTCACCCGGCCGGCCAAATCTTTCAGGATAGGCTCGTAGATCTGGACCTGATCGCCGCTGGTGATCTCGGTATAGTGCGGCTCGAAACGCGCAGGATCGGTGTCGTTGTCATTTCCCTGGATGAAACCATCGGGGTTCAAGGCGCCCGATTCGAAGATGGCCCGGTGATCCCGGTCCCGGACGGTCACGTGCAACCATGCGCGGCGGGACGGATAGGCGGTTGGAAGCTTATGGCCGCTCAGGTTTTCCACCACGACCTCCGCTTGGAGGCGCCCGGAACCGGCCGCGATATGCTCAACGCCGATGCGAGCCGATTTCGCTTGCAAGAAGGCAACCGTTCCATCGGCCGCCGAAGACAGTTCCTGCGGCAGTGCCGCGACGCTGAGGTCGCCGCGATAGCGGTTGAGCATATTCTGCATGAAGAAATTCGCGGCGACGAAGACGTGCCGGTGCAAGCCCTCGCGCGCGATACCCAATACTTTCGCGATCGGCGTCTGTTCCTTCACAACGGGCATGTGGCAGTCCTGGCAGCTCTGCTTATCGCGGTAGTCGCTGTGTAGCCATTCTGAATAGGGCACCTGTTCGGGAAATTCGCCGATTGCTTTCCCACCGGGCCCACGAGCCTGGGTAAACAATTGATGGCAAGTGGCGCATAGCTTTGAGTCGCGGATGTGCGATTCGTTAGCCGGGACAAAGCCCTCGGTAGAGGTCTGCATGATGCGCTGGTTACCGTTCACGATATCGAACGGACCATACTCCCGATGCTTGTTTTTGGACTCCGGTGGATCGATGACGAATCCGCCGTTGAAACTTTCACGCGTCCCGAGCTTCTCTTTTCCGATCTGGTGGCACACTGAGCAGTCCACGCCATCTTGGGCTTTCTGCGCGTCCTTCTTGCCGGCATCGAATGGAAGATGAGAAAAAATCTGGCCAAGCTGGCCCTGCAGTTTCGCCTCGTAGCGCGGAATCGGCATGTGGCACGGGGCGCACTCGTCCTCGATTTCGGGACGCGATTCCGGATGATCGATGGTTTCGCGGCGCACGCTCGCCTGCCAATACGGATCGCGCGACGAATTGGCCATGATACTCGCGCGCCACTCGAAACCGATAGAGACATCTTGTCCCGACGGCGTAGTTAATCCGTTGTGACAGGCCAGGCAACGATCCGATGTCTGGAATTCCGGCTGTAACGCTTTCCGATGCTTCGCGCCATTGGCGGGCTTGACCGAGAAGGCCAGTAAGGCCGCGAATATCACCGCTGAACTACCGGGCCCGTGTTTCATTACCAGCCTTCCGTTAACTTGCCATCTTGCCAGTCCCACAAGACGTAGAACAAGACCTGTATCTGCCGGCCGGCCGCGTTGGTTGTTGGAATCCGCACGCCCACGTTGGCCCGAATATGTTGCCGATGGCTGACGGTCACCTGTAGCTGTGGCACGACGTCCCAGTTGGTTTTCGCTCCAGTTTGCAGATCGCGGTCCGCCAGAAATTCGACCATCGGCGACCATAAGCGGCCGAGGCCCTTGTTCGGAGCGTAGCTCTGGCCCACCGCTGTGTTCCAAAAGAGAGATTTCGGCGCGATTTCGCTGTGAACCGGAAGCTCGGCTCCACCCTGCATCTGCAGAAAGAAATTGCGGGGGAGCAACTGTCCAAAGGCGGCGAACGTGCCGAACGTAGTGACACCGGTGCCCAGGCCGCGCGTCTTATTGCCGGTAGGAAGCATCACTTCACCCTGTAGACTCAGAATGGAGCCCGCATGAAGGTTTGAAAACAGTTCGCGCTTCAGCCCAAGAACCGAGTCGCCGACGCCGCCGTACCACGTATGGTTCTGGTCCTGGAACGGGAAGGGAACTGAAACCTCGATTTGATTCTTAACTCCAAAGCGTTGCTCATACACGATAGTGTTCGTCACCCCTGGCGCTCCCTGCGCGTTCAGGGCGGCTGTGACTACAGTCTCGTCCTCAGGATAGGCTTTCTCCGTCACTAGAGCTCGCGGCAAATTCAACTCGCCGCGTGGCCAGTGCGGATTCTTGCAGAAGCCGCGCAGGTACTTGACAACCTTGCCGATCTGCTCGTTTGTGAGCGCTTCGCCGAATGCAGGCATGATTGGAGAGAAACCGCGGAACGGACCTCCATAAGTTATGACTGCCTGATAGCCGGTGTCCAGCTCGGGCGTGGTTTGATCGCAGCGAGTGAAATCGGGGAATGAGCCGGGCCTCGTGAATCCCGTGACCGATTCGGGCGTGCCTTTGCCGTCCGGACCATGGCAGGCCACGCAGGCTGCCTGGTAGATTTGCTTACCGGTATTGAGATGCAGACCTGGGTATGGTTCGGTTTGCGCGAGCGAGACGGCGGGGAATGCCGAAAACGCCAATACAATGGCCGTGCTTACGGCTTGGATGCCCTTCATCGCTTCATGGATAAAGATGTCGATGATCCGGGAAAGTTACGAAGTAAGTGGTCAAAATGGAATTCCAGGCGGCTAGGAAATCACTTCCACATCTGTCAGCAGCATCAGCCCTTCCTTGATTAGAGGCCGGATTTCCGGAATCGCACGTCGCAATTTGGCCTCATCGTCCACCACGATAATCGTTACTGGCCGGTCGTCCGAAACCCCAAAGAGCCGCTTCCGATGAATCCGATGATGGCTGCCGAAGCCCATGATGCCGGTCTGCACGGTCGCCCCCGCGATATCGAACTTCACCAGCCGGCGCAGGATCGCTTCGTACAATGACAAATCTTCCCACTGGTCGGACTCATCTACAAAAATCATCAACATCTTGGTGGGCGCCGTCATTCCCGCACCTGTCCTTTGCTCATCCTAAAACTCCTTCGCGCATTCTTAAGCCCCGCAGCCGGCCAGAACTTACCGATGCGGCCCCGTGATCTCAGGTTCCGTCCGGCTCCCGCTAGTCTTACGCTGCACGAATTCACGGTGCCGGGCGAACGATTCTTCGGCTAGCTGGACTTGCCCCGTTGCTCGATAGGCCTGGCCCAATTGAAACGAAATCGTCTCTTCATCCACGGCGCGAGCCTTCTCAAGATGCGGGATTGCCTTGCGAGGCTCTCCGAGTTGTAGATACGTCCGTCCAAGCACAGCATGGGCCGGAAGCATTGCAGGGTTTAGCCGGACCGCGGCTTCCAAATGCGGCAGGGCTAACTCTGGCTGTTTCTGAAGGAACAGCACATCGCCGATCAGGTACTGCCATTGTGCTGTGCCTGGGTTGGCCGCTACCAGAGGCTCAAGCAGTTTGAACGCCTCTTCGTACGAACGATTGAGCCAAAGCGACTCGGCCAGCTTCCCCGCAATACGGGAATCGCGCGGAGAAAGAGCAAGCGCCCGCTGCCATTCGCCGATGGCCTCCGCGCGGCGGCCCTGCTGCTGATTCGCCTCTGCCAGCAGTTCGTGTACTTCGGCGGATTCCGGCAGTCCTGCTAAATGCTCAAATGCCGCTTGAGCCTGCGCCTGATAGGTGGTAGCCAGGCAAAAAAGATTTGCCGGTGTAGTTCCTCCCTGGCAGTTGCGATGCTGGATTGCCCGCTCCTGATCGCGCTCCGTGGCCGCCCAATCGCTGTGTCCCGTTTTCTCGTACACTTCGGCAAGCCCCTCATGAATGCCGGGCAGGTCCGGCTGTTTCTCCAATGCCTCTCGAAAGAGCCCGAATGCACGCCGGTAATTTTGCTGGTCCAGTTGTGAACGGGCACTCAGCAGCGACCAGAAACCAGAGTGGGGCGCGGATACTTCGAGCTTGGCGAAAGTTGCTCGCGCCAGGCCTGCATAGCTCAGCCCCAATCCTTGCAAAGCCTTTGCGGACGCTGGTTCTATTCCAACCAGAACCCGGAACTGCTCCACCGCTTCGGCGAATTTGCCAGTAACCAGGTATGCATCTCCGAGTTCGAAGAGCGCAGTGTGGTTCTCCGGCTCCATAACGAGCACCCGCCGGAGAGGAGCAACTGCCTCCGCCGGACGGCCGAGTTTCTGCTGTGCCAAACCCATCAACAACCAGGCCGCCGCCGTATCGGGGCGCTTTTTCAGGATGGACCGAAGCTCAACAACTTCCTGCGAGTATTCGCCCGCCGATTCCAACGCGAGCGCGAGGTTAAGGCGCATTCCGGCGTCGCCGGGAAGCTCCCTTACCAATTCGCGATAGAGTTTCACCGCTTCAGGCGCGTGTCCTGTCAGTAGAGCTTGCTTTGCTTCTTGGGAACGGCCGGCGAGTGAACCGCCCTGGGCCAGCAACAGGAGCACAAACAGATGCGACACGCTACAGTATATCCAGAGTGTTTCGCACCCTGCTCCTGCTGTTTCTCCTCGCTTCCGAATCTGTCCTCTTGGAAAAACATGACCTGCCGTTCGTGCTTGAGAACTCGGCCGCTCCGGAAAAATATCTGATCGAAACCATGGCCGGCGGTGTGGCGAGTTTCGATTTTAATAACGATGGCCGGCCGGACCTTTTTTTCACGAACGGGGCTGCGGTCCCATCGCTAAAAAAAACGGAACCGAAATATTGGAACCGTTTGCTCCGCAACGATGGTGCTGGCAAGTTTACGGACGTGACCAGCGAGGCTGGTCTGCAAGGAAGCGGCTATTCCATCGGCGTTGCTGCGGCCGATTATGACAACGATGGAAATACAGATCTCTTCGTGGCCGGTGTGAACGAAAACCATCTCTATCGGAATTTGGGAAACGGGAAATTCGAAGACGTGACAATGAAGGCCGGAATTGCTGGAGGCTTGTGGTCCGTGGCGGCCGGATGGTTCGATTTCGATAACGATGGCTGGCTCGATTTATTTGTCGTCAACTACGTTCAATGGTCTCCGGAATTGAATCCAGTGTGCAAAGATCCGGGCCAGAAACTTCGCGTCTACTGCCATCCGCGCATGTTCACCGGACTGCCGAACACCTTATATCGCAATCGAGGCGACGGTACGTTCGAAGACGTCTCAAAGAAATCGGGCATTGCCACCCATATCGGGAAGGGAATGAGCCTCGCCTTCGCCGATTATGACGGCGACGGTTTTCAAGACGTCTTCGTCACCAACGATACGCTTCCGAATTTCCTCTTCCACAATCGAGGGAACGGAACGTTTGAAGAGGTTGCGTATGCGGCCGGGATCGCGTTGACCGATGATGGTAAACCGGTCTCGGCAATGGGTGTCGATTTTCGGGACTATGACAATGACGGTCTACCCGATATCGCGTTCACTGCTCTCACCGGAGAGACCTTTCCTGTATTTCGAAACATGGGAAAAGGCCAGTTCCGTGACGCAACCACTTCCTCGCACATAGGGCGATTGTCTGCCCGTCTGGCTGGCTGGAGCCTCGCCATCGCCGATTTCAATAACGATGGATACAAAGATATCTTCACGGCCAACTCCCACGTGACCGATAACATTGAGGCGTTCTCGGGCGATCGGTACCGGCTGCCAAATACGCTCTTCGTCAACGCAGGCAATGGCAAATTTCAGTCTGGACCCGAACTGGATGGTGCGCATGTGCATCGCGGCAGTGTAGTGGCGGATTTCAATAACGACGGTAAATTGGACGTGGTGGTGACGGCAATCGGCGGACCGGCCGAACTATGGCTCAACAACATGGGAAATCAGAATCACTGGATTGATATAAAGCTTGCCGGCAAGCAGAGCAACCGCGATGGGATCGGCGCGGTGGTGCGGATCGGCAACCAAACCAATCACCAGACCTCCGCGTTCGGCTATGCCTCGTCTAGCCACGGGCCGGTCCATTTCGGTCTGGGGAAGACGGCGCTGGCGCTGCCGATCCAGATTAGGTGGCCGAGTGGAAAGGTTCAGGTCCTGGAGAGCGTAGCCATTGATAGGGTAGTAACCGTACCGGAACCCTGATCCGCATCAGAGCCGGCTCTAAGCTCGCGGTACGTGGGACACCACGCTAAAGACGTTTCACCTCTGCCTTCTTGCGGCCCTTGTCCAGGTTCGCCGCGGCTCTCTGCCGTGCGCTTTCACTGATCTGGATCTTGTTGACCACCTGAATGGCTCCGCCAGTTCTGGCCATTCGCGTGGCGGACCCTTTGTGCTGGATCACATCCGTTTTGCCTTCAATGGTGGCCACTCCACCCTGCACTTTCACTTGGAACTTCTCAGGCGCGACTTTCGATTTCGCGAACCGGGCACGAATATTCTGCTCGATCGCCGAATCACTGGCTTGTGGTTTTGCCACCTTAGGCTGCGGCTTTGCGGCCGGCTTGGGCGCTTGTGCCGGGAGCGAAGCCAGGCACAAGGTAAATGCGGGGAGAACTCGAAAAAGGAGATTCATGCGATTTGTTGTCTGTTAGATAAGTGCGCGGGATCCGAAAATATTTCAGGTGAATTCGCAAAAAACCGGACAGTCCCATTTTGGCTTTGCATTCGCGAAATCGAGTACACTCCGGCTTCCCCATGCATCACCCCGCTCAGCGCACTGGACGCCTCCATTAATAGAGGTAGCGCAAGCCCGCTGCAATCCAGCGTGGGATGAATTCTCTTCACACGATAATGGAGTGTCCTTGCAAAGGCTTCCGCATAGCCCGCGGCGATCTCGGCCGCATCTTCCGGATCGGCTGCAATGCGCCCGCGTACTTCGCTCCCAAGAAGTCCGAATTCAATGAAGCATTCGATGATCGTGGACTCGGCCGCCATCAGCCGATCCAGGCACCTGCCGCGGTCCTGCACGGCTTTTACCAGTTTCGCCGCGTATTTCGGCGCATAGAAATTGGCCTCCGCCGATCCTTCCAGGTTGGCGTGAATGCGCTCCAGTTCCGAGGGCAATGCGGCTGCCGCTGTTTTATAAAAACGCCGCATAGAGGCAGGCGACTGGAATTCATAGGTAAGCTCAGTTCTTGTTTTCCCCAGAAACGGGCGGCTGCATTTGTAAACCAGGATTGCGATGGATTCCGGCAGTTTAGCGTAACGCTCCCGATTACCAAACCAGAGCCGCGGCACTTCCGCGCGCAAGACCCGCTGCACGGCCAGAGCAATTTCGCCATAGGCGGCGCGGTACGACGCGTGCCGGTCGCCCGGTGCATCGAACCAGGCTGTCAGGTAATGTCCTGGAATTTCCCGCATTAGGCTGGCGCCGGATTCATCGGCAATACTCCTATGGGCCACCGTGGAGCTGAAAGCCGGACCGGTTCTATCTATAGCTGCAAAAGCTGCCAACAGCAGCATGTTATCCGCCACGTGTTCCTGGGGCCAACCGGCAAATATCTGCCCAGCGTCATTGGAGCGAAGATCGGCCTGTTCCATCAAAACCTCCCGTTGCTTCCAATCTTTCCGGTCGAGAGGCGGAAGGTATAGCTCAATGTCTGCCGTCCGCCGGAACCCGCGAGCAAGTGTTCCGCTATACTGTTCCAGATCCGAGCCGGGCCGGAACACGTAGCTGAAATCTCCCGCCACTGCCGCCATCCAACCCTCCAGACCGGCTTCCGTATTCGGGAAGGAAATGTCTAATAAAGGATCGTTCGGGCCGGTTTCATCGTAGAGGCGGCTGAGAAGCAGCGTGTATTGCCTGTCCAAGCATTCCGCCGCGAGGCCATAAATACTATCCCGGACAGAAGCCAGGTGGAAAACAGTTTGCAAGACGGGATCTGAATCGGCTTCACGCGGTAAGGGCGCCGCGGCGATAGCAGAAATGGTGCGTTGATAACGCGATGCCGTCTTGTACACGCGCAAGCGCATCAGCCCGGATTCGTCAATGCTCTTGACCAACCGGAAATCGCCGTCAACGGCGATCTGCAAACTGGCTGGCCGGGGCGAACGCAACGGTGTCCCCAAATTCCTCGCCACCTCGTGAAGGTTTACTCGCCGCACCCAGTGCAACAGGAAACTGTAATCCACTCGCACTCCGATTCGAATCGTCCTCAAATCTTCCAACTCCACGTGATTCATGTCAAAATCTCCTTGGTTGGCTCGATTGTATAGGCACGCCTCCAAAAAACCGGGGGCGAAAACGGGAGTTTACGCGCGGCGCGGTGTCCTAAGTGCAAGAATTAGATGGAGATGTGGGAATGGAAAATTTATTTGCGAGAGCTGTGACCGGCTTTTTTCAGGCGCCTGGAATCGGAAGGTGCAGGCCGATTCAGCGCACCACGCCCTCAACCGGGCTGCTGGCGGTGGCGTACAGTTTCTTCGGCATTCTGCCAGCCAAATAAGCGAGCCGGCCGGCTTCCACCGCAAGTTTCATGGCGCTCGCCATCTGCTCAGAGTGGTCCGCGGCGGCAATCGCCGTGTTCATCAGCAAGCCGTCGTAGCCCAGTTCCATCGCGAGAGCCGCATCCGATGCAGTCCCGACGCCGGCGTCTACGATCAGAGGCACTTCCGTGATTCGCTCGCGCAAGATTTTCAGATTCGTCAGATTTTGGATGCCAAGACCCGATCCGATGGGCGCCGCCAGAGGCATCACCGCAGCCGCGCCGGCGTCAATCAGTTTCCGCGCGTTGATCAGATCGTCGGTCGTGTAGGGCAGCACCACAAAACCTTCCCGGGCAAGCACCCGTGTGGCTTCCAGCAGTCCCTCATTGTCGGGAAACAGGGTTTGCTCGTCGCCGATGACTTCCAGCTTCACCCAATTGGAGAGGCCGACCTCCCGCGCCAGCCGTGCCGTCCGGATCGCTTCCTCGGCTGTGTAGCACGCTGCCGTATTCGGAAGGATGAACAGCTTCGAACGGTCGATAAAATCGATCAACGATTCCTTGCTCTTGTCAGTCAAATTCACGCGCCGGACCGCCACAGTCACCACTTCCGAGCCGGAGGCGGCATGGCACCGCGCCATTTCCTGAAAGCTGCGGTACTTGCCTGTTCCGACGAACAGCCTGGAGTGGAATTCACGGTCCGCAATGCGTAGTGTGTCGTGCATAACTCTATTCTAGTCCGCAGAGTGTCTGTGGAATAGGCCGAAACCGCTCGCAAAGCGCCATGTTAGCGCACGCCGCCGCCTGTAACCCGATCAGAATCTCCGTGATTTTGTATTCCAAATCCAGTTTTTCATATTTACTTTCAATAAGTTACAAATTAAACGATAACTTAACTTTTGTGTCGATTCTGAACACGGACTCTGTTAGAATAGCTCGACATCCTCAGGAGGGATAAATGAGCCATGTTCGCTTTCGGGCGACGCTTGCATGTTTGCTTGCGTTGTTCTTTTTAGCTTCTTTTGTTGCAAACGCACAGTCTGATACGGCTTCGATGTCTGGCTTTGTCCGCGATTCGTCTGGCGCCGTTGTGCCAAACGCAAACGTTGTGATTAAAAACGAAGTCACGGGTTCCGAGCGCAGGGCAGTCTCGGGCCAAAACGGCTATTATATCGTTCCGAACCTTCCGCCCGGCATGTATACCGTCACGACGGAGGCGACGGGATTCAAGAAGTTCGAATCCACCAATAATAAGCTCGATCCGAATATCACCGCGACCGTCGATGCGAACTTGCAGGTCGGTGCGGCTTCGGAAACAGTCAACGTAGTTGCCGAAGCGCCTGGCATCCAGTCTGAGTCCGCGACGGTGGGCCGGGTCATCACTCAAAAAGAGGTGCAGGATACGCCGCTGAATGGACGTAATCCTCTGTTTCTGGCGTTGCTCAAGCCCGGTGTGAGCGGCGGTGCGCTGGCACAGTTCAGCTTCGACCTTACAACAGGCGGCTTGAACATTAACGGTGGCCGCACACAGGATAATTTGATTACTTATGACGGCGCAGTGGGTGTCCGTACACGCTCCAACGGAACCAGCATTGGAAGCGCGGATGTGGACGCGGTGCAGGAAGTGCAGGTGCTCACCTCGAATTACAGTCCTGAATATGGGCGATCTTCAGCCGGCCAGATCCGTATCGTAACTAAGAGCGGCGGCAAGCAGTTCCACGGAAGCGCTTATGAGTACTTCCGCAATTCGGCGTTGAATGCCAATGAATGGCAGCGCAATCGCGTCATCGGGCAGCCCAGTATCAGCAGTCAAGCCGCTCCGTTCCGTTATAACCAGTTTGGCTGGAACCTGAATGGACCGTTGTTTATTCCTAACCGTCTGAATAAGGAGCGCAATAAGCTCTTCTTCCTTTTTAGCCAGGAATGGACCAAGTACCGGCGCGAAGAACTGCAACAACAGGTCGTGCCTACCGATGCGATGAAGCGCGGCGACTTCAGCCAGTTGCTCGGAGCCAATCCGTATTACAGCACTCCCCAGTACATCAAGGATCCGCTGCGCTCGGGAAATTGCAACGCCGCCGATCAGGCCGCCTGTTTTCCCGGCAACATTATCCCGGCCAGCCGGCTCAGCCCGCAGGGCGTGGCGCTGCTGAATTCGTATCCGTCGCAAACCCCGGGTTTCTTCCTCGGAAAAAACAATTACCTGATTTCCCCCGTTCGTGTGGACAACCAGCGGAAAGACACGGGAGCGATAGATTTTCTTCCCAAGGAAAACCACTATATCCGATTCCGTGTTGAGAACTACTCGCTGTTCCACAAGGATTCCAACCGCGGCGGTACGGATCGCGCGCCGGCACAATTAGACCGTCCAAACCAGACGGCCTCTTTGAATTACATCTGGACCGTTTCACCCACTGTCGTAAATGAATTCCTGCTCAGTGCCAGTGCCGATCACGTCACGATTAGTGTGATCCCTGGACACTATCAACGCAGCACGTACGGCATCAGCTATCCATACATTTTCCAGCAAAAAGAAATCTTCGACAAAATCCCGACAACCGAGATCCAGAACTTTGTAACGATCGATGGCGGGCCGTACCCTTCCAAGTCGGCTGGACCGATCTACGATCTTTCAGATAACATCACGAAGATCAAGGGTAACCATACCTTCAAGGCTGGAGCGCTTTGGGAACGTCAGGGTCAAAACGACTTTGATCAAATCAACGTAAGCGGCGTCCCTGGCGGCACGAACAACCAGAATGGACGATTTGTGTTCAACGATTCCCGTACGGAAGGCACCAATCTGGCCATCGCCAATGCCGCACTCGGGCTTTACACTACCTACGCGGAACTCGGAACTCGCGCTTACACGCCCTATCGCGGCAACATGTTTGAATTCTTCGCCCAGGATTCATGGAAAGTGAACAGCAAATTGCACCTTGATTACGGCGTTCGCTACACGATCATTCACCCATACTACAGCCTCTGGGGAAACATGTCCGTATTTGACCCCGCTTCTTATGATCCAAGTAAGGCCGTCAAACTCGATCCGAAGACCGGTTATGTTATCCCGGGAACAGGCGATATTTATAACGGACTGATCATCCCTGGCAGCGGATTCACAGATGCCGGCAAGGGAAGATTCCCAGCCTCGACCGATCCACAGTACACACGCCTGTTCAAAGGCGACCGGCAGTATTCGCAAACCCATTACAACGATATCCAGCCACGGCTCGGCTTCGCTTATGCGTTTAACGATAAGACGGTGTTCCGGTCCGGCGTTGGCCGCTACTTCACACGTTTGGGCGTGAGCGACTCTGTGTTCCTGGGCGGCAATCCGCCGTTCCAGCCGACGGTCTCCACTACGAACGGCTTGGTGGATAATCCCGGTGCAGCCGCGGCAACTGGAGCAGTTCCGTTTCCCTTGACTCTCACTTCACAGGATCCGATTTTCAAGAATCCGGAATCGTATCAGTGGAACGGCACCCTTCAGCGCGAAATCATGAACGGCACCACGGTTGAAGTAGCCTATGTTGGCCGCCGCGCGCTGCACCAACAGCGCGAACGCAACATCAATCAGCCTCTTCCTGGAACGGTGCAGGCGAACCCTGGCATCAACCCGGATTACTTGCGGCCATATAAAGGATTTGCCGTTATCCGTGTCACCAATAACGATGCAAACGCTTCCTATAACGGTCTTCAAATTGCCGTCAACAAGCGCTATTCCAAAGGGCTTGCATATGGTCTGGCGTACACTCTTTCCAAGAGTTCAGACGACGGTTCCTCTCAGCGCGACATCCTCCCGAACGCCTACGACGCTCACAACCTGTGGGGCGCATCGGATTATGATCGCCGCCACGTATTTGTGGGCAATGTGATCTACGAACTGCCGTTCCTGCGTGACCGCCGGAGCTTACTTGGAGCCGTGGCAGGCGGTTGGCAGATCGGCATGGTAGTCCAACTTCAGACTGGTACTCCGTTTACGGTCGCAAAGGGCAATGACTATGCTGGCGTGGGATCGGGAAGCGGTTCTCAGATCTTTAACATCACCGGAGATGCGCATATTTCCGATCCGAAGTTCTCACTTGATTCTAAAGATCAAAACTTCTACTTCACTCCAACCGTATTCCAGGCTCCTGCGAATGGCACATTCACCACGCAGCGGAATCGCAACACCCTGTATAATCCAGGCTTCCAGAATTGGACTGCCTCGCTGTTTAAGAACTTTAAAATTGGGGAGAGTCAGATGGTGACTTTCCGTTCGGAGTTCTATAACGTTTTCAATCACCCGAACTGGAACGGTGCAGACACCGACCCGACCAGCAGCACTTTCGGCAAGGTGAACAACAAGAACTTCGAGCGTACCCTCCAGTTAAGCTTGCGGTACTCGTTCTAGTTCAGTTGCGGCTACTGGCCCCGATGCTTCGGCATCGGGGCTTTTTTTTTTGGAATGTAGCATCCTGATTTGGCACGTATGGGATTAATCTTAGTTCAATATTTTCAGCTACATACCGATAAGAGTTTGGAGATTGAGATGCTCTATTCAATCGCAATTACCCCATGCTCTCACGCAAACAAAAGTGTTCCGGCGAGATTACTGAACTCGCAGAATTGTACCTCTTGGGCCGGCTCCCAGAAGCCGAAAATCAGGCACTCGAAGAGCATCTGTTAAGTTGCTCAAAGTGCATGAATGCCCTGGAAGAGACTGAAACGTTCATGAAAGCGATCCGGGGAGCGAATCACCGGTTACAAGCTGCTTCCACGGTGGCCGTCCCATCGGCGGCGGCTTCGCGCACTCGTCTTGTGCTGGTTTAGTGATCCGCCGACCCACCATCTGAGAAGACAAAGTTCTGCCGGCTCACCGGCTGATACTGGTGTTGTGCCGCCACCTTCTCATTCAGAGTCACTCCCAGGCCCGGGCGGGACGGAAGTTCGGCGTACCCGGCGGTCACAACCACCGCGCCCCCATCGAACAAATCTTGTGTCCATTTTTGGCTGCTCCGGGCGGATTCCTGAATCGTGCTGGACGGCGTAGTGGCATCCACGTGTAGGGAGGCCATCGTACTCACCTCGCTCTGCGGGTTGTGCGGAGCCATTTCAATGCGATACGTCTCTGCGAGTACGCCAATTTTCTTCAGTTCCAAAATGCCCCCAGCATGGCACACATCGGGCTGAATGTAATTCACCAGATGGCGCGTACAGAACTCGGCGAAGCCGTACTTGGTGAAGGAGCGTTCGCCGGTCGCCAGCGGAACTTTCGTCTTTTGCCGCAGCAGTTCCAACTCTCCCAAATCCTCTAGCTGCGTCGGCTCCTCAACGAACATCGGCCGGAACTCTTCCACCCGCGTGCAGAAATCGATGGCCATGGTGGTAGTGAGCTTCCCGTGCGCGTCGATGCAGATATCGAAGTCGTCCCCAACCGCCTTCCGCACGGCTGCCACTTTGCGGACCCCCTCGCGAACGGCATAAGCTGGCACTACCAGATCGTTATCCACAGGAATGAAACCTGACTTCGCTGCCGTGTAGCCGGCCTCCTTGGCTTTCAAGAAGTCTTCGGGATTGCTGCCCACGTCGAGGTACATCCTGATCCGTTTCCGCGCCGCGCCCCCCAGCAGCTTGTAAATCGGTACGCCCAATGCCTGGCCAAGAATATCCCACAGGGCAATCTCGACCGCGCTAATCGCCGAATTGAGAATCGGGCCGCCGCGCCATCTTGGATTCCGAAACATGCCCTGCCACAGCAACTCAATGTCGGACGGATCTTTGCCTATCAGGAAGCGCTCGTGCTCCATGATGGCCTGCGACACCGTCGCTTCTTTGCTGGTCACGGAGCCTTCGCCCAGCCCCACCAGCCCCTGATTCGTGTAAACCTTGCAAAACACCCAGTTCACGCTGCCAACGTTCACAACGAACGTCTTCAGACCCGTGATCTTCAGGTTCAACGTCTTCGCGCTGAAGACGGCCGGTGCAAGCAGAGCGCTCGTACCGGTCTGGAGGAATTGGCGTCTGTTCATGGGACGGATCGAATTATATATCATTGCCAATGCCGGAATACGGCGGCTGTGGCACAGTAATAATAAACAGACCATCAATGTCCACCGTTATCGAGCCAGGCGCAACCATCTCCCATTACCGGATCACGGCGCTGCTGGGCGCCGGCGGCATGGGCCAGGTATTCCGCGCGACCGACTCACGCCTCTCGCGAGACGTCGCGATCAAGATCCTGCCGGCAACCACCGACCTCAGCCTGCACCAGCGCTTCACGCAAGAGGCTCGCGCCGCCAGTGCTCTGAATCATCCGAACATCGTCGGCGTCTATGATGTCGGCACACAGGATGGGATTCCGTTCATCGTATCGGAACTGGTGGACGGCGAGTCTCTACGCGGCCTGATCCAGCGCGGGCCCGTGCCTCGGCGGAAATTGCTCGATCTGGCAACGCAGATAGCTGATGGGATCGCGGCCGCGCATGCAGCCGGTATTGTGCATCGTGACCTGAAACCGGAAAACATCATGATCGCACGGGATGGCCGGGCGAAGATTCTTGACTTCGGTCTCGCGAAAACAGAGAACCGAAATCCGGCACTCAATGCCGAGGACGCAACTCTGGCCATGACGCAAACGCAGCCAGGTTTGATTTTGGGAACCGTCAACTACATGAGTCCCGAGCAGGCGCGGGGCGTTGCTTCCGATTACCGGTCGGATCAGTTCTCATTCGGCGCGATCCTTTATGAGATGGTGACGGGCAACCAGCCCTTCCGCCGCGAGACTACGGTGCAAACGCTATCCGCGGTGCTCGCCGACGATCCGCCGCCGATTCCAGGGGACGCCAAAATGCCGGTACCTCTCCGCTGGATCATGGACCGATGCCTGGCGAAGGAACCGGCGCAACGCTACGGTTCCACGATCGATCTTTATCACGATCTTCGGAACTTAAGAGACCACGCAACGGAGATGACTGGACTCGGCGCGGCAGCGGTGGCCGCCCAAGCTCCAAAACGGCGCAATATGAAGCGAGTAATCGCCATCGTCCTGCCGGTTCTCACTCTTGCTCTCGGCTACGCGCTCTCCCGCATAATGGCGCCGGACATCTCGGACGTCTCCGGCTACAAGTTCACGCCGATCGCCACGGAAGCCACGTATGAAAGCGAACCGATGTGGTCTCCGGATTCCCGAAGCATGGTTTACGCCGCCGATGTGAAGGGAACGAATCAGCTGTTCGTTCGCAGCCTGGATAGTCCAACGCCGGTTCAGATCACGCGCGGAACCCTTGGGTGCAGGTCTCCATTCTGGCATCCGAAGGAGCCTAGAATCTTCTTCCTTGCCAGCAGCGACCTCTATTCCGTCGCAATCGCGGGAGGCGATCCGGAACGTGTCCTTCAACGGGTAAGCGCGGCAGCTATCTCCCCCGATGGAAGCGCGCTCGCGGTGTTGCGGCGAGACCCCAACAAGGTGCAATCCGGCTTCGTAGAGATCTCGTCACCGCCTGGGTCTACGCCACGGCGTTATCTTCCTGCACCCTTTACAGGCGGATTCTACTACGGAGGTGCACAACTCCGGTTCGCCCCCGACGGCTCGAAAATATTCTTCTTCATCGAGTATCCCAAGGGGCCGCCGGAAAGCTGGCTGCTTCCATGGCCGAATGAAGGCGGGCGAGAAAGTCCAGCGCGCATCTTCACAACACTCCCCGGGCGGGTAGAATCGTTCAGTTGGTTGCCGGATTCGAAACGGGCCATCATCGCACTGTCCTCCGGAGACGAACCCGGCCATTTATGGCTTGCAGACACGCACAGGGGTTTGGTTCGCGCAATCACAACTGGGATAGGAAACGAGGTGCATGCCGACATTTCCGGCGATGGCGCCAAGGTCGGTTATGCGGAATTGGAAGAAGAGTATGACATTGTGGACCTCCCGTTCAACGATGATCCCATCCGCCCGGTAATCGCCACCAGCCGCCGGGAGTTTTCCGCTGTCTGGTCGCCCGCCTCTCCACAGTTCGCCTACGTTACAAATCGTGGCGGATCTTATGAGATCTGGTTGAAGAGCAGACAGGAAGGTTGGGAGCGGCCCATCGTAAGAAGGGCAGACTTCAAGGATCAAGTGAGCGGCTCGCTGACGGGTCTGGCGTTCTCCCCAGATGGAGGGCGCATCGCGTATGTGCGCTCGTCAATCGGGAAGTACAACATCTGGATCTCGCCAGTGTCAGGTGGATCGGCAGTCCGGCTTACTGAGGAAGATGCGACAGGACAGTTTGCGCCCACCTGGTCTCCAGATGGAAATTGGATCGCTTTTCTCCAGATCAACGGAACTTCGCTCAAGCTGGTGAAATCTCGGGTGGGCAGCCGGGAAGCACCTACCCCAATCGATTCGCAATTGGGACCGCTTGACTTGTCAAATCCACGATGGTCTCCGAAGGGAGACTGGATTACCGTGCGAACCGAAAAGAGTTTCGGGCTGGTTTCTCCAGATGGCAAGACCTGGCGCGCGCTGAACAAAGAGCCTTATCAACGGACCGCCTGGTCGCCGGATGGTTTGAAACTCTACGGCTTGCGCCGTGTCGAAGATATCGAAATTCTTAGCTCCATCGACTTGCAGACTGGCGCTGATACCGTTCTTAGAAAACTTCCAACGGACTGGTATTTCCAGGAGCCGGTCGACGTCGGCCAAACCTTCTCGCTCAATCCGGACGGCAAGAGTTTCATGGTTACCGCGAAGCACACCCGCAGCGACATCTGGATGCTGGAAGGCTTCCACAAGTGAAGGTTGTCCTGGTTTCCACCTACGATTTAGGTCATCAGCCGTTCGGACTTGCGTCTCCCGCGGCCTGGCTGAAGAAAGCGGGACACGAAGTTACGTGCGCGGATACGGCCATTGGGTCTCTGCCATCGCTACCCATCCGGGAAGCGGATTTAGTGGCGATATGGCTCCCGATGCACACAGCCACGCGCTTGGCTGTGCAGGTGATTGAGCAGATCCGGCTGCTGAATCCGGCGGCCCATCTCTGTTGTTATGGCCTGTATGCGCCCATGAACGCGGAGTATCTCCGCGCTCTTGGAGTCCGGACGATTCTCGGCGGCGAATTCGAACAGGCGCTCTTGGACCTCGCTAACGGATGGAACGGTCCCGGCGCCCTGACCCAAATCGCGCCGGTCATCTCGCTGGATCGGCTCCAATTCATTCCGCCAGATCGTTCCGGTTTGCCGGCGCTTTCGCGTTACAGTAAGCTCCGGGCGAATGGAACACCCAAACGCGTCGGCTACACCGAAGCGAGCCGGGGCTGCAAGCATCTTTGCCGCCATTGCCCCGTGGTCCCGGTCTATAACGGCGTTTTCCGCGTCGTGCAGCAGGATGTTGTGCTGGAGGATATTCGCCGCCAAGTCGCCTCTGGCGCGGAACACATCACGTTCGGAGACCCGGACTTCTTCAACGGTCCCACCCACGCGCGCCGCATCGTGGAGGCGTTGCACGCCGAATTCCCGGCCATCACCTATGACGTGACAATCAAGATTGAACATCTCCTCAACCGCCGGGATTTGCTGCCGGTGTTGCGAGAAACCGGATGCCTGTTTGTCATCAGCGCCGTCGAATCGGTGGAAGACGAGGTGCTACGGAAGCTCGATAAAGGCCACACCAGGGCAGACTTCATCCAGGCAGCCGGCGAATTCCGCAGCGCCGGTCTGACGCTGGCGCCCACGTTCATCGCCTTCACACCCTGGACTACGCGCCAAGGCTACTGCGATCTGCTGGGCATCATCGCCGATCTCGATCTGATCGAAAGCGTGAGCCCAATCCAGCTTGCGCTACGGCTGCTGATTCCGGCAGGTTCCCGGCTACTCGAATTGGAGGAGATCCGTCAGATAGCCGGTCCCTTCGACCCCGCCGGTCTGATTCACAGGTGGCAGCACCGTGATCCGGAAATGGACGACCTGGCTTCGCGCGCGCTCAAACTGGTAAACGGTGCGCAACGCCAGAATCGACGCCGCCGCGAAATCTTCCGCGATCTCTGGCGTCTTGCGCACGACGCCCCAATTTATGAGAACTTCGACCTGATGCCCAGAGCCACCATCCCCTACATGGATGAGCCCTGGTATTGCTGAGCGGAGCCAACCGAAGAGCAGTTGGCTCTTCTATAACGCGGGTATTTAAGGCCCTTCGATTAACCGGAATCCATTCAAGAATTCCGTGAAATCGTTCTCGTACATGCCCGCAAGGCTCTGACGAGTGCAAGTTACGATTTGAGTGGTGCCGGCTTTTCCAGCAAAATAGTAGCCATAGTAGGCAAACGGGATCATCTTCGCCTTGAACTCAATCTTCAAACACAAGAGTTCAACACCGTTGACCACCCGTTTTTCACGCAGCACGATTTTAGCTTCGGGATCCTCCGCTCGCGCATGGGAGAGCGCAATATCGGGAAGTACATCCAGTTTCGTAATCAATGATTCCGCAATAATCATTGCAAAAGCGTTTCCAGACGCATGGTTTAGCGAATAGCGGCCATCTGTTACCTTGCCGTCTTTCCATTTGACCGGATCGAAATCGACCGCCATTCTGCCGGCATTCAACTCCACACGGGAGCGCCTAAGTTCCTCATTCTCATGAAATTCTTGAATGTCAAGCCGCTTATGAAAGTCTCCGCGATTGCCGGTCAACGATATGGAAAGAAGAAGCAAGAAGGTCTGAATCATGTTGTGTACATTAGGTAGTGCGTGCGGGGCGAAACGATCTCAATTATTTAAGATCGGTAGTTGAGTCCGTCTCCTTTAGAGAAACGTCCTTATTGTATGAGCCGCCGACTCATTAAGAAACTCCATCCCGCACTGGCCGCCTGGTTCGAGCAGCAGTTTCCAGGGCTGACCGAAATCCAGCGGAAGGCTCTGCCCCACACCCTGGCGGGCCGCAGCACGCTCATCCTCGCCCCCACCGGTAGCGGTAAGACACTCTCGGCATTTCTGTCCTGCCTTTCCGGCCTCGCGCACCAGGCGGAGTCCAGCGGATTACCGAACGCTGTCCGCGCCATTTACGTTACACCGCTGAAGTCGCTGGGCCGCGATATTCACCGCAATCTGGAGCAGCCTCTCGCCGCAATCAATGCCATACTCCCGGCAGAGCGGCAGATTCGCATGGAAGTGCGGACCGGAGACACGGACCTCAGCGAGCGAGGCAAGCAGCAGCGCCGCCGACCGCATCTGTTGCTCACAACTCCGGAGAGCTTGAGCGCTCTGCTGTCGCAGAAAGGCTGGAGCGATGCCTTCCAAACGGCATTGGTAATCGTCGATGAGATCCATTCCCTCGCCGAAGGCAAGCGCGGTTCCTTGCTCGCACTAACGTTGGAACGGCTGGAGGCGAAAACCCAAAATCCACTACAGCGCATCGGGCTTTCCGCCACGGCTTGGCCCGTCGAAGTGGTCAAGCGGCTACTCTGCAATGAACGCCCCTGCGAACTGGCTACGGTGGATATTCGCAAAGCCCACCGTTTAGAAATCGCCGTTCCAGCCGATGAGGACTGGTTGCCAGCGGCGGGATACAATCCTTACCGCATCGCTCAACCCGTAGCGGACCTGGTAGAGAATGCTCAGTGCAGCCTGGTGTTCGTCTCCACCCGATCCGCGGCGGAACGAATGGGACTGGCACTCAAGATCCTGCTTCCCCAATACGACGAACGCATCGGCGTCCATCACTCTTCAGTCGATCGAGCCAGCCGGCTGGCTATTGAAGCCGGGCTCGCTGACGGAACCATGAAGGCCGTCGTCTGCTCCACCAGTCTTGAACTCGGTGTCGATTTCCAAAGCGTCGACCAGGTGTTGCTGATCGGTACTCCTCGGGGCGTCAGCCGCGCTCTGCAACGCCTTGGACGCAGCGGCCATCGCGTAAACGGCATTGCGGAGGGCGCACTGGTGCCCTTGAGCTTGCCCGATGTGCTGCAGGCGGTAGCGCTCCGCCGCGCCGCGGAACAGGGGAGGCTGGATGCACTGCGCGTCCCCACCGCGCCGCTGGACGTCTTGGCGCAGGCACTCCTCGGAATGAGCATCGAGCGCGCATGGAAACTTGACGAAGCATTCGAACTGGTGCGCCGAAGCGGGCCATACACAGATTTGAGCCGAGCGGATTTCGATTCGGTGATCGAATACTTGAGCGGAGGTGGAAAAGTTTTGGGGCCATACGGAACCTACGGCAAAATCATCATCGATCAGGACGAGTTCCGCGTCGCTTCCGCGAAGATCGCCCGCCAGTATTACATGAACATCGGAACCATCAGCGACGATTATCAGATCAAAGTGGTGAGCCGGGGAAATCAAAGGCTGGGCGAGGTGGAAGAGCAGTTCATCGCATCCTTGCAGCCCGGCGAGGCATTCACCATCGGCGGCCGTGTGGTTGCGGTGGAACGGCTTCATCAAAACACCGCGGTAGTGAAGCCCGCCGAAGGGCAGCGCGTCCAAACTCCCCGCTGGATGGGTGGAAAATTGTCCCTTACAGCGCAACTGGCCACCGAAGAGCTGGCGCTCCGCTCGGATTTGCGGAGAGCCTGGGAGAGTGGCGGCCAAGCGGCGTGCCGAAAGATTTTGAAGGGCAACTGGAACGCACGCCCTGACGTTATCGAGCGCGTGTTGACCTTCTTGAATCGTCAGAACCAGGCCGCGCCCATTCCAGTGGATTCTCCAGTCCAGGTGGAACGCGTGCGCGAGGGAAGATCGTTGTTGATCCTGTTTCACGTTGTGGCTGGGCGCGCTATTAACCGGTCGCTGGCGTGGGTTGCAGGCCATCGGCTGGCGGGTGGCGGCAGCGTTGTCGCCAATCATGACGACCATAGTTTCCTGCTGTCGGTAAACCCGCGCAATGCGCCCACCGCCGATCAACTGCGGGCCGGATTCAATCCGGTGAACTGGAAGCAGGATCTCAAAAAGATTCTCCAGGCAAGCGAGATGCTGGGCCGCAGTTTCCGCCCCGTGGCGGAAACTGGACAGCTTATCCAGCGGCGGACGTTTCTTGGGCAGAACTCGCCGCGCGCATCGAGTTGGAACGGAACGCTGCTCTACAAGACTCTGCTTCAGCATGAGCCCGATCATCCGCTGCTGCGGGAAGCTGTGCGTGAGGTGATGCAGGATCTGATGGACGTAGACAACGCGCTACTGCACGCCGCACGAATTTACGAATCGCCCTGGGAAGTATTCGATCTCCCAAGACCCTCTCCCTTCGCACTTCCACTTTTCGCGGCATTCAGCCGGGAAACTCTGGTCGCGCAAGACCCCGAGAGAGCCCTGGATGAACTGGTCGCATCGCTCTATTCCGATTGGAGTCCTCAGCAAGTTGCGTGAAATTGAGATAGCGCCGGGAATGTTCGCCCATGCAAGCGGAGCGCTCTGGTTACCGGAAACGCGAACAGCTCTGCTGGCCGACGTCCACCTGGGGTATGGCTGGGCACAGCGGCGGCGTGGACAACTCGGCCCCGTGGAAGACGGTGGCATTCGGGACAAGCTGACAGCAGTGATCGACGAACTGGAGCCGAAGCTTCTGGTTTTTCTCGGCGACCTTGTACATGCCCCGAAACCTGCGGCAGAAGAGCGGGCGCTGGTGGAGGGCACCTTGTGTTCGATCGCAGCACGGGCCGGACTCATTGTGGTCAGGGGTAATCACGACCGCGCCTTCGCACAGGATTACCCGGCGCTCGGAATTGGGGTAGTGGAGCAATGGCACGGAGCAGGCCTGATCGCTATTCATGGAGATCGCCCGTACGTTCCCCAACCGCCCGCGCGCGTTGTAGCCGGCCACTTGCACCCTGCAATCGGAGTTCGCGATGACGCAGGCGCCAGCAGGCGCATTCCAGTATTCCTGATTGGCCCTCAAGCCTGCGTTCTGCCCGCCTTCTCTCCGTTCGCGGCAGGCTTCGACGTGGCGGGCGGCCTGCCCGCGGAGACAGGAAAATTGTTCGGACAAGGTCCAATCGAAATCATCGCCGCCACAGGCCGCCGCGTAGTCCGGTTAGAAAAGGCGATAATAAACCTTCTATGGAACGTTACCTTATGATCATGGCCGGGGGCGCTGTTGGAACGCTCGCGCGGTTCATCGCGTCATCCGCTATCATCGGCCGCTTCAGCAGCCGTTTCCCCTTTGGCACATTCTTCGTGAACATCACAGGGTGCTTCCTGATCGGCGTAGTGATGACGGTACTCACCGAACGCGTGGTTCATGCTAACTGGCGGCTGGCGTTGGTAGTGGGCTTCCTTGGTGGCTACACCACTTTTTCCAGCTTTGAGTACGAGACATTCATTTCCGCGCGGCACGGGTACCTGCTGATTGGGCTGTTGAACGTGACTGCAAGCGTGGTGTTTGGATATCTTGCGGTCTGGTTGGGAGCGATGGTTGCAACCAAACATTGACCCGCGGCCCGTAGCCGAACAGGCCTCTCCGGTGCCGGGCATTTCGCGGAATGTTTATATCCTCAGTATAGTCAGCCTGTTTACCGACATCTCTTCGGAGATGCTGTATCCGCTAATTCCCATCTTTGTGACCTCAATCCTGGGGGCTCCAGTGGCCATCGTCGGAATGATGGAAGGCGCGGCGGAGATGACGGCCAGTCTGCTGAAGGGAGTCTCGGGCTGGCTTTCCGACCGGACGGGAATGCGGCGGCCATTCGTGATCGCGGGGTACAGCGTTTCGGCTCTGGCGAAGCCGATGTTGGCGCTTGCGGGCGCTTGGCCGATGGTGCTGGTTGCGCGGGTGCTCGACCGGTTCGGTAAGGGCGTAAGACTGTCGGCGCGCGATGCGATTCTAGCTGAATCCTCATTGCCGGAGCTTCGCGGGCGAGCTTTTGGGTTCCACCGCAGTGCGGACCAGATTGGCGCAGTGGCGGGTCCGCTGTTGGCCGTGCCATTGCTTTCTCTATTTGCAAATAATTATCAGGCATTGTTTATTGCGGCATTCATTCCAGCGGCGATCGGCGCGGTGCTGCTGTTCAAAGTGACGGAAACAGGGCGGGCCGCGAGCGCCGTAAAAGGGTCCGTGGCTCCGCCTTCCCTACGCTGGCGGGATACGTCGCCGGCGTTCCGGCGCTTCCTGCTGATCACACTGGTATTCGCGCTCGGAAATTCATCGGATGTATTTTTGATTCTACGCGCCAAACAGATTGAGATCGGCACGAATCAAGTCCTGGTTTTATTTGCACTTTCTAATCTGATGACAGTGATCTCGGCATTTCCGGCGGGACGTCTTTCCGATCGTACCGGCCGCAAGCGGCTGCTGACCGGCGGGCTGTTTTTGTTTGCGCTGATCTATACCGGCTTTGCGTTCGCCACTACGGCGGCTGAAGTGTGGTTCTTGTTTGCGGCCTATGGCGTATACGCCGGCGTCAATGACGGCCTTTCGCGCGCATTCGCGGTCGATCTGGTTTCGCCCGATCATCGAGGCACAGCGCTGGGGTTGCACGCGACCGCAACGGGTATTACTACGTTTGCAGCCAGTGCGATTGCGGGCGCCCTATGGACGTGGAGCGGTCCGGCGCCGGTGTTTCTTTACGGCGCGGCGATGGCGGTCCTGGCGGGAACCGGTTTGATGTTCGCCGTGAGGCCAGATGCTACGCTGAACAGGTGACTTCCACGCTGTACGATCTTGAACCGGGACCGGAGAGTCCGGAACTGGTCCGAATGATCGTCGAGATTCCAAAAAATTCGACGAACAAATATGAGTATGACGGAAAACTCGGCGTCTTTCGTCTGGACCGTGCGCTGTACTCACCTATGCACTATCCCGGCGACTATGGGTTCATCCCCGGCACGCTGGCCGAAGACAACGATCCGATGGACGTACTGACGCTGGTGCAGGAGCCGAGCTTTACGGGTTGCATGATCGAAGTGAGGCCGGTAGGAATCCTGAACATGGTGGATTCCGACGAAGGCGACCAGAAAGTTCTGGCAGTCCCGACGCGGAATCCCCGGTACGATCAGATTCATACGATGGATCAGATTTTCTCGCACGTGCGCCGCGAAATTGAACACTTCTTCACGATTTATAAGGAACTGGAAGGCAAGTCCACGCGCATGGAAGGGTGGGGAGGTCCGCGCGAAGCTCGCAAGGCTATCACCGACAGCCGCGATCGATATCTGGCTCATAAGAAAGCGAAACTCCAACCTGGCGTCACTGCGGGTTAAGGCGTTCAACGAAAGAGATGGGGGAATCCGGCTTGGGTTTGGACGGCTTTCGAGTCTCACCTTTAAGCCGGATCATCGCGGCGGCTGCGACATAACGGACTGCCTCACGCTTGTCCTGCAGCAATAGATGAATTTTCGGTACGGATGCCTTGCTTCGGCGCATGACAAGCGCTTTCACTACGGCCGCACGGACAACCCAGTTCTTATCGATTAACGCGTCTTCAAGTGAAGCAATCGTCTTCGGATCATTATCGGTGGCCAGCATGGAGGCGGCGAGAGTTCTGGCGGAGGCGGACCCATCTTTACGCAGCTCTTCGAAAACGGTAATGCCCAGTGCAGCCGGTCCAAGAAATGCACCAGCGCCTTCCTTGATTCCCAGCATGGCGAGGCTTGCAGGATCGCGGAGCTTCATTTTTGCACTCCGCATGGATTCCTTGAGCAACCCCGCTGAGTTTCCGCGATCTCCGGCAAGAACGGCGAGGAAAATATTCTTGCCGCGTTTATCACCCAGGTTCCAGAGGGACCGCGCGGCGGTGAAACTGACTTCGGGTGCATCGTCGCCCAGCGCTTTCGTGAGTTTTGGAATTGCCTTGCGGGAATTCATATCGCCCAGGACGGACGCGGCTATTTGCCGGACATCCACTTCTTTATCCAGTAATAGGGACTCAGCCATGGAAACCGCGCGCGGGTTTGGCCCCGCGACAACGAGGGCGGCGAGCGCTTCTTTTCTCCTGTTCGCGTTGCCGTCCTTGACGCCGAGGATTAGGGTCTGCCAAGCCTCGTCTGTGAAATTCGCAGCCGGCAGGACACTCAAAATCGAGAGGAAGAGTAAGGTGAATCGAACCATACACGCCTATAGTAAAGCTTTGTAGATTGATAAGGCGAGTGGGACGATGGACGAAACGAAACGAATCCCATTTTCGAACACCTTTGGGAATTTGTTCGTGCAATTTTGAGTTTGGGTTGGACGAGGCTGGGTTCGTTCGGGCAATTTAGAACCTCGCCTCTTGGCTCACCCGATTGCGGACGGGTGAGTCCAGTGCTGGCGTTGCCACCCATTTGGTGATTTACGAAACGCAGCCAATCCCATTTTCGAACACTTTTAGGAATTTGTTCGTGCAATTCTGGTTTGGGCCGGACAAGGCTGGGTTCGTTGGGGCAATTATGCAATGAATCGCGATGCCTTGACCGCAATGAGTGAATCCTACCCTCATTGCGGCTCAAGGCTTCGGGCCGCACTCCTCAAATATTCAATTTTCAAAGATCCTTTTGCCGTGAACGGCAACCTTACTATCTGAAGTGAGTTTATTCGACATTGGGTACGATGCCGATCCGGTGTTTGGCATCGTTCTTTCGACTCATAGAATTGCGAAAATAAACTTGTGATCGCCCTGCGTGTGTTCCGTGGCTCCCTCGTATGTGGCACTGACGTCGAAATCCCGTTCAGCTTTGGAACGGACGACGGCTATATGGTGAGGTTTTGGAACGCGATCTCGCCGCCATCTTGTGGCAGGCAGGCCGGGCGCCGCTGTTTGACCGTGCCCAGGAAATCGCTACAATTGGGCCATAGAGGATAGAGAAAGAAAATCAGCCATGAGGATTGAACTTCCAGAGGAGCTTGGAGCGGCGCTGAAGGCGCAAGCCAACGCACATGGTGTTTCTGCCGATGGTTACGCGTGTGAGGTTCTTGAACGTGACCTCGCGTCCTCACTCGAAACGCAAGCTTCTGGTGTTCCGTTCAAGACGGGACGCGGCATGTTCGCCAAGTACGGGCAGGCTCCATCTGCCGAGGAAACGACGCCAACCGGGCCGACATGTTCCGGAACTTTGGCGAAGACCATTGATGATCGCTGCCGTTGCCGATACCCATACGCACTTTGGCATTTATTCGACGACGCCGGACTGTCCGCTGCCGCCGGAGCTTTTATCAGCGAAGCGGCGACCACGAGACGCAAGATTGCCATTTCGACCATAAGCCTGGCCGAGGTGGTTTATTTGATCGAGAAGAACCGTCTACCGCCATCGGCGTATGAAGAACTGACGCAAGCACTGGCCGACCCCGAACATGTTTTCACAGAAGCCGTTTTTACCGCTGCCATTGTTCAAGCGATGCGGCAGGTGTCACGCGCTGAAGTCCCGGACATGCCGGACCGCATGGTGGCGGCAACCGCCGTCTATTTCAATGTGCCGGTCATCAGCCGTGATAGGCGCATCCGCGCCGCCAGCCTGAAGACGGTTTGGTAATGGGGCAGCGGCCGGAATATTCGGCACATTGAGCAAGTCAGCGGAGAATCGGGCACGGAGTGGGCCGTGCTCTTGGTCTGGTTTATGAAAAGACTATGGCGGAGAGGGGGGGATTCGAACCCCCGGTAGACGGTAAGGCCTACGACGGTTTAGCAAACCGCTGCTTTCGACCACTCAGCCACCTCTCCGTTTTTAACTCACCTGATTGCAATGAGTTCTGGTCGATGTCACTACATTATACTGCACCTTTCGCCCGTCTTGGAACGATTGTCACTACTTTGTCACTGTTCCCCAGCTTGTCAACCGCTCGGCGTTTGGCGTCATCGTTTGAGTGAGCATAGCGCAGGGTGCAGTTGATACTGCCATGCCCGAGCAACTCCTTCACCGTCACGATGTCAACGCCGTCCCGCGTGAGCCGTGAGGCGAAGGTGTGCCGGAACATGTGCCACGTCACCTTGGCGAGCGCTGCCCGCTTTACGGCTGCGGCAAGCGCCCCCTTAACGTCCTTGAATTTGTCGCCGGTCATCGGGTTAGGGCCATGTTTGCTCCCCTCACGCGCCACGATGACCGCGAACGCCGTATCGTTCAGAGGAAGGCTCAGCGGCTTGTCACTTTTCTTCACGAATTTCTTCAGGCGCTGTTGCTTGATGTCCACCTCCGTCCATTGCAGATTAAAAATATCGCTCGTTCTCAGGCCGGTGTTGATCGCAAACAGGATCAACTCGCGGAGGTACGGGGGTGAGGCGTACAGGAGCCGTTGTTCCTCGTCCTCACTGAGAGTTGAAAAGCGGAGGTTGTTCTCCGGTAGGAATTTCACCAGCCGCACCGGGTTGGTGCCCTGATGCTGCCCCCACCGCTCCGCAACAAAAAACATGTGCTTGAGCAAAGCTAGCTCCCGGTTTGATGTCGCCGGGGCCGTGTCCTGTTTCAGCCGCGCCTGCTGGTATTCCTCAATCCGCAGCGGTGTGATGTCCCGCAGCTTGCATGGACCGAAGAATGTTTGCAGGTTGCCCAGCATCTGCACATCCCGTTTCCACGAACGCTTGTGGAGTTTCGCGTATTCGATGTACTTCTCACCGAATTCCGGCAACGTGACGTTGACCGGCTTAACGAAAACCCCGCGTTGTATTTCAGAGACGCGGAGGGCAAGGATCTTTTCCGCCTCCCGCTTGTTTGCCGTTCCGGTGCTTTCCTGGATGCGTTCACCGTTGGCATAGTAGTCTGCGTACCAAATCCGGCCTCGTTGGTAGAGTGCCATGAAATCTCCTCTACCTCCTGCCAGCCTCATTCATTGTAGTCTGACGGAGGGTTTGAAACACGGCGTCATAGTCGAAGCGCAGGCAGCGGCCTGCCTTGATGAAGGGGATGCGGCGGAGGTAGACCCAGTTGTAGAGCGTCCCTTTGGCGATGCTGAGGCGGTGGGAAAGTTCGTTGATGTCGATCAGCGTGCGAGATGCTCTCGGATCCCGAACAGTGAGAGGAAGTTCTTCGCGAGCGAATGCGATGTCCGGCGGCCTTTCGTGGCCGGGACTCGTCTGGGGGAGGTGTTGTCTCATGCTATTTTGTAAGGCATTTTGTGAATTCCACCAAGTGAGTTGCGTTAGCGGCGCTGAACGCGCGTAGAGTCTGTGGAGTAGATCCAGGACTCGCGTAGGCAGGCCTCAGCAACCCAAAACCCAGCTTCCCGCCGATACCGGAGGAACTCGATTCCTGGCATACGATGAGAGAAGTCGTTTCATGCGTATGGATTCGTTGCCGGATCTTCAGAAGAAGTGGGACCGCGCGTCACGATGGTACGATTCCGCCACCGCGGGGCTGGAAGTGTTGATATTCCGCCGTCTGCGTCCTCACCTTTTGAAATCGGCGTCGGACGTTTGCTTGAAGTCGCAGCGGGCACTGGATCGAATCTGCTCCACTACCCTCCGGGTGCCGACGTGGTCATCATCGATCTGAGCCCGCGCATGCTCTTGAAGGCGGGTCAGCGGGGTGCACGGAAGACGGCTGTGATGGACGCCCAACATCTCGCTTTCAGAGACGGCTCGTTTGACATTGTCGTGTCCACTCTTGGCACCTGCACTTTTCCCGATCCGGTCCAAGCACTACGCGAAATGCGCCGCGTTTGTCGACCAGGCGGACATATCCTACTTCTGGAACATGGCCGCAGTAGCCGTCACGGCGTCGCGGCTTGGCAAGACGCCATGCGGCAAAGTGGGCAGCTCATTTAGGTTGCTGGTGGAATCGCGACCCGCTAGAGAGCGTTTGGAAGGCCGGGCTCGAACCGCAGACAACGACCCGTGGATGCCTTGGCATGGTGCATGTGATCCAAGCCGGCGTTTAGAAGCTAAACTTGAACCCGAGTTGAAGAAGACGCTGATCCAGAGCAGCCGTCCAAGCCAGGGAGGGCCACGCGACGATGTTGCCCGCCGCGTCTACGGTCGCACTGCTGTTCAGTCCGACTACGTTCGTGCGGTTGAAGATGTTGGTCGACTCCGCGATGAATTCTAGCTTCATACGTTCGCCCAGCGGGAAAAGGCGTGTATAACGGACGTTGAACTCCGAGGTGCGAGGAGCACGGAGTGTGTTGCGGCCGATGAACAGCGGACGCTGGAACGTGCTGGAGGTCGAAGGGTCTCCATTCAATACACGATTGCTCCCCATGTTGAACACGTCCCCGCTCTGAATTGTGGCGATCACTGCGATTTGATTGCCGTTCACGAGGTATCGGAGTGCTCGACTTCCGCCCCGTAATTCCGGCGTGTAAATCAGGTTGCCATTAAAAGCATGTCGCCGATCCGTCAAAGAATTGGCACGATCTCGCCTTCGGTTGGTGGGGTCCGAAAGCAAGAAGTTGGAACTGTCAATGTTGTTTTGTTCTGGTGCGTCATCGATTGCGTGCGACCAAGTGTACGTTGCGAACATTTCAAAGCCGTGCGACAAGCGCTTGGTTAGCGTCAGATTGAGTCCGTTGTATTCTGACTGGCCAACCGACTCCGCCGACAGAATGTTCCCGAAGCCGGGAAATCCGCGCGCAGAGCCGAAGATAGGCCGGCCGTCGGCAAGTTGCTGCCCCGACGGCACCACGTTGATGTTCCGCATCACCGGCAAGCGATTGCCTCTTGTGAATAGATATGTAGCCGTGAACGCAAGGTCTCGGGCAATCTCGCGGCTGATCGAAAGATTCGTATTCACGGAGTACAGGCTTGCGAAGTCCGGGCTGACAGTGGTGATGTCCTGGCTGCCCAATGTGAAACCCTGCGGTGGCGCGGAGAAGACATTGGGGAACGCAGGTGCGAAAGGTAACTGAGGAATCGCACTGAGCGCGAAGAAGGCGGGTGTTCCGCTGTTAAGAAGGGCTCGACGGTAGAGATCGGTTTGGAAAGGATCGTAGAAAATGCCGCCGCTTGCCCGCACGACCGTTTTGCCGAGGCCGACGGCGACGCCTAGTCGTGGCGCGACGTTGTTCTCGTCCGTACGAAAGTTTCGTGAGTACTGGAAAGGGGAACTCTGATTTGCATCCGGCGGCCGATACACGTCGTACCGGTGATGTTGGCTCGCGGCTTCCATGTGTCCTGCGAATACAGCCCGCTGAACAGCGAATTATATTGTAGCGATGAATCACCAAGGCTCTGGATGAAACTTACATAACTACGCGGGTTCAATCCATCCCGTGCCGCGAGATACGCGGCTACGCTCGGGAAGGTGTAAAGAGCAGCCGTGGCCTGAACTTGTGTATCGCGGATTGAACGGATGCTACCTCCGAACTTGAGTGCATGTTTCGCGAGGTTATAGCTGAAGTTTTCGCTCACTTCGGGAGTCATCTCCTCGTACCGGAAGCCAACGTCCAGTGAGTTCCCAAAGTTTGCTACGCCGGGGATGGTAATGGCGGGACCGGAGCCAGTCGCCGCAAAGCGATCTTGTGTCTGGCTTCTCAACAGGATCTGGAATCTCAGCTCATTTACGGCATTCGGTGAGACAATGCTCACCAACTGCGCCGCGCCGCTATGCGATCTGTCAACGAAGTTGAACTTCGGTCAACCAGGAACAGTCCTCCGATGATGGAGCTGTTGTACGGGGAGTCGTTTCGGTGTCCGGTATAGCGCAGCGTGAGCCGATGCTTCGAGGTCAACTGCCAATCCACCTTCCCGATGAAGAAGGTTACGTTTTGGTTGAACGGAATCGCGTTGGCGAAAGCGGCGGGAAGTCCAAGCTGGGCGAGGGCAGCAGGTGCAACTGTAACAGGTGCCGGGAGGTCGCGTTTCACGTGTTCATAACCCCCGAAAAAGAACACGCGATCTTTGACTAGCCGTCCGCCGGCATCGGCGAATCCCGCATCAACATTCACGTCTGGCGTTGGTTGAGTGTTCGGAAGTAGCGCGGGCCGGGTGCTCATAGGGGTTCGCCGAAAAAGGTAGGCGGCTTCCCCGTGCAAATCATTTGTGCCCGAGCGGGTAATCGTGTTGAACAGCGTGCCGACCGTGTTTCCGAATTCCGGCGCGAACCCGTTGTTGACAGACTGCACCTCCTGGATCCAGGTCTGAGAGATCGGAAGCAGGCGAATGCCAGCGCGATCGCCGTCAACGTTATTGCTCCCATCGAGCTGGTAGTTGATGCGGTCGTTAAAGCCGTTGGTATTCACTTTCCGAGGCACGCCGAACTCGGTATTGCTGTGACCGCTCACGTTAGGTTGCTCGAGGATGAAATTCAGCGGATTGCGCGAAACCAGCGGAAGATTCAATACCGCGTTTGAAGATAGTGTGCCTCCCTGATCCGTACGTGCCGGATCTAAAATCGGCGCAGCCGACGTCACAACGATCTCAGTGACAACACCCTGGACTTGCAGCTTGATGTCTATGTTTGCCGTGGCACCGGCGCTCAACGTGATGCCGCTCTGCTTGTGCGTCGCGAAGCCACTAGCCTCAACAGTAAGGCCGTATTCTCCAATCGGCAGGACCTGAAGTCTGTACAGGCCAGCGGAGGTCGTCGTAGTGCTCTGTTGATAATCCGTACCTGCATTCATGGCTCTGACTTTCGCGTTCGCGATCGGCGCGCCGCTCGGGTCGACCACCGTGCCTGTAATCGCTCCGTTGATCGCGGCCGTCTGCCCAAAGGCGGTCGCGACGATGAAAAGCATTGTAAAGGTAAATCCCAGGACAGTAAGTTTCATTTTTCAACCTCCGATTGTGCGTCTCAGCCTCAGGCTGGCAAATCCGCGGTCATTGTTGATCCTTAGCAGGATGCTGAAAAAAGGCTTGCCGAAGGTGTTACGCTCTGGAACAGATTTGCGTCTTAATGTTTCAAGCTATGCGCGGCCACGACACCCAACAAAGCACGATGTTCAGTTATGTTTCGCCGGAGGAGCGAGTACCTG
>JBBPYD010000183.1:0-3672 GCA_038200305.1 Bryobacterales bacterium | reverse complement strand
GCATTAAAAATTCAGGGCTGGGACGCGAAGGTCCCCGCTACGCAGTCGAGGAGATGACGGAACCGAAGCTGATCTGCTGGAGAGTGGGTTAGATCTCGACTGTGATTCCGAATAAAACCAAAGCAAAACTAAAGGCAGGCGAAACCGTTATCGGCTGCTTTATGCGACACGCCGATCCCGGTTTGGCGGAAGTCGTCGGCTACATGGGCTGGGATTATCTGATCTTCGACGGCGAACACAGCCCTCTGTCCGGCCGGGAATGCGAAAGCCTTGTTCGCGTTTGCGAACTGACCGGCGTTACGCCCATCGCTCGCGTGCCTTCGAACATGCCGTGGCTGATAGGACAACTTTTCGACACCGGCATGCAAGGCGTGCAGGTTCCGATGGTCAACTCTGGAGCCGAGGCGCTGGCGGCCGCTCGCGCCGCGAAATACCATCCCATGGGTACGCGTGGGCTGGCCACCACGCGCGCGGGGCAATTTGGCCAGGTTCTGCCCTTCAGCATCGCCGATCACGTCGCCAGCTCCAACACGGAAACATTACTGATTGCTCAAGTGGAGACGCCCGCCAGTATTGAACACTTGCCTGCCATTCTGGCGGTACCCGAAATCGACGTAATTTTCATTGGTCCCAATGACCTTTCCCTCTCGCTGGGAGTGCCGGGAGAGATGCAGCATCCGAGAGTTCAACAAGCGTTCGAGACCGTCATCTCCGCAGTGGCCAAGACGGACAAGGCTCTCGGCGTACTGGTTCCAAATGTGGAGGCTGCACTGGAATGGCAACGAAAGGGAGTGCGCTACGTGATGGTCGTGATGGAAGCCATATTAGGTCCCGCGGTACGAGCGTTCCTGAAAACAGCGCGTCGGGCGTAATCGGCGAACGCGCGCGGCGCCGGGTTACCCGGCGCTTGATGCCCTTCCTGATCGTGGTCTATCTGCTGGCGTATATCGACCGTTCCAACGTAGGCGTTGCAAAGCTGCAGATGCAGACCGATCTGGGTCTTACCGACGCCACCATCGGGTTCGGCGCCGGAATCTTCTTTATCGGATATTTTCTTCTTGAAATCCCTGGGAGTCTGATTGTGGAACGCTACAGCGCGCGCAAGTGGTTTGCGCGGATCATGATCTCCTGGGGGCTGGTAGCCGCGCTGACCGGTTTCGTTGGCACATCGGGACAGTTCTATACCGCGCGCTTTTTCCTGGGAGCGGCGGAAGCGGGTTTCTTTCCGGGAGTGATTGTCTACCTGTCGCACTGGTTCCGGTACGAAGACCGGACGCGCGCCAAGTCGTGGTTCATGATCACCCAGCCTTTGTCCGTTATCGTGGGCACTCCGCTGTCCCGGTGGATTCTGGAAAATGTCCACTGGAGCGGCCTGCACGGATGGCGCTGGGTGTTCTTTCTGGAAGGGGTGCCTTCGGTTGCCTTGGGATTTTTCGCGCTTTTCTATTTGACCGATCGTGTGCACCAGGCACACTGGCTTCCCGACGATGAGAAACGCTGGCTGATGGCTGAGTTGAAGAAAGAAGAGGACGAGAAGATCGCCGCGGGCCGCGTCGGCATCTTCGACGCGTTTCGCTCCCGCCAAACACTGCTGCTGAGCGCGATTCTGTTTCTGATTGTTACCGGCAACCAGGCAATCCTTTTCTTCCTGCCGTCCATCACCAACAATATGAAGGATATCTCGGTTACTTGGCGTACCGCCGTCACGGTGCTTCCCTACCTTTTCAGTGTGGCGGGCATTCTGCTGAACGGGTTTTCCTCTAACCGCACCGGAGAGCGCCGATGGCACACCGCGGCTCCTGTGCTCGTGACCGCCGTAGGGCTTGCGCTCGCCATTCTCGCAGGCGACCGTACCGGGCTGGCCGTAGCCGCCTTTTGTCTGGTCGGCGTCTTTTTCCAGGCATTCCTTCCTGTGCTGTGGACACTTCCCTCGGCGTTTCTGGGCAAGGCAGCCGCCGCGACGGCCATTGGGACTATCAACTCCGTGGGCAATCTCGGCGGCTTCGTCGGGCCCTACATCTTCGGGTATCTCAGAACCGCGACCGGCCGCTACCAAACGGGATTGTGGTTTCTGACGGGATGTATGCTGGCCGCCGGCCTTCTTGCCACGCGAATTCGCGTTGTACCGAGCCAGGAACGACAATGAACAAAACAGCCGACGAGTTACGCAGTTTCCGATGGTTTGGCCCGGAGACCATGCGGGGCTTCAGTCATCGCTCCCGCATGAAGCAAGCGGGATACCGGCGCGAGGATTTCACCGGCAAGCCGGTGGTCGCAATCGTCAATACCTGGAGTGAGATCAACCCCTGTCACGCGCATCTTCGCGAAAGGGCCGAAGCGGTAAAGAAGGGAGTGTGGCAGGCCGGAGGCTTCCCGGTCGAGATTCCGGCTTTCTCCATCACCGAAACCTACAGCAAGCCGAGTCCCATGCTTTACCGGAATCTTCTGGCGATGGAGACCGAAGAATATCTGCGCAGTCTTCCGGTGGATGGCGCGGTGCTGATGGGCGGATGCGATAAGACGACGCCCGGCTTACTGATGGGCTCGATCAGTATGAATCTGCCAAGCATTTACCTTCCGGCGGGACCGATGTTGCGCGGGAACTGGAAAGGGCAGCCGCTGGGAAGCGGGACCGACCTCTGGAAATTTTGGACCGAGCGCTGCGCGGGCTCCATCACCGAGGAGGAGTGGAACCAGATGGAAGGTGGCATCGCGCGGTCTCCCGGCTTTTGCATGACCATGGGCACAGCCTCCACCATGACTGCTTTGGCCGAGGCTCTGGGGCTGACTCTGCCGGGCGCATCTTCTATTCCGGCGCCCGATGCCAACCACGTGCGCATGTCGATGGATTGCGGCCGGCGCATCGTGGAGATGATCTGGGAAGACCTGAAGCCCAAGTCGCTCCTGACCACCGACGCGTTTGAGAATGCCATCGCGGTCGACATGGCGATTGGAGGCTCGACCAACGCCATGATTCATCTTATTGCGTTGGCGCGGCGATGCGGACTGGCTCTGGAGTTGAACCGGTTCGATGAAATATCACGGCGAGTCCCGGTGCTCGCCAACATTCGTCCGTCAGGCAAATTTCTGATGGAGGATTTCTATTACGCGGGCGGCCTGGCCGCTCTTATGGCCGAGATCAAGGACTTGCTGCACCTGGATTGCCTGACTGTCAATGGCCGAACCCTGGGAGAAAATCTCGCCGGCGCTTTGATCCATAACGGCGACGTCATTCGGCCGCGAAGCAATCCTCTGGTTTCCAGCGGGGGGACCGCGGTCCTTTACGGTAACCTTGCTCCGAACGGAGCTGTGATGAAGACATCGGCCGCGGATCCGCGATTTCTGGAACATACCGGGCCGGCTATCGTCTTTCGAAATTATGCGGAGATGGAAGCCAGAATCGATCGCGATGATCTGGAGGTAACCGAAGATTCCATCCTTGTGCTGCAAAACGCAGGCCCCCTGGGCGGCCCCGGAATGCCAGAGTGGGGTATGCTGCCGATTCCCCGTAGGCTTCTGTTGCAGGGGGTCCGCGATATCGTGCGAATTTCGGACGCACGGATGAGCGGCACGGCTTATGGCGCCTGCGTGCTTCACGTATCCCCCGAAAGTTTCATTGGCGGCCCGCTGGCGTTCGTGCGGGACGGCGATCTTATTTCGCTCGATGTTCCG
>JBBPYD010000182.1:0-8436 GCA_038200305.1 Bryobacterales bacterium | reverse complement strand
GTACTCGCTCCTCCGGCGAAACATAACTGAACATCGTGCTTTGTTGGGTGTCGTGGCCGCGCATAGCTTGAAACATTAAGACGCAAATCTGTTCCAGAGCGTAACACCTTCGGCAAGCCTTTTTTCAGCATCCTGTTAGTGCATTGAACGGAAGAGCGATCCTCCACTTAGCCGGTGATGTTCCCCCCGACATTTGTTGCCACGGGATATCCCACGACATCCCGCCACTCCCAGAAGTGAAGCTATAGATGCCGACGCGATTCCCATTCGCCCCTGTTGTGCTGTTTACCTGCGTCTGCCCTTCGCCCACATAGATGAGCCGGATCTTCGTGGTTCCGATTCGCTCGGCCCGCATTACCGTAGAAAATGCATTTACACTCTGAAACAGCGCCTTCACCACAGAGTCGATCGTGTCATCTTAATAGAGTTGATGTGTATGATGCTCGGACAGAAAAGCGAATCCAACATAATCGCCGGCGGCCACCGTACCCTGTAGTTCGAACTCCGCTATCGCGCATTGGTAAGTTCCTTCCAGCGGTGTCGCATACTGCTTCAGTGGAACTTTGTAGAATTGCTCGGTGCCATTGTGGGACGCCCAGACGCGCAGGCTCGGCCAGTCCACGGTTGCATATAAATCGGAATCGATTCCGATGCAATTCGTCCGGGTCTCGTCATAGGTGAGCGTCAGCCCCGACAGATCTCCATCCGGCAAGTTGTGAAACGATGGATGCTCGAATACGTTGTCCCGGTTCCACTCAATAACCGCCCAATCAAACTGTTGCCGCCACGTGCCAGACACAGTGAATCCATTAGGGCTGGCGCCACTCAACGCGGCAATAGCTGAGGGCCTCTCAAAATAACACTGCAAGTCCCGGTCCGGCCGCAATTTCTGCAATCCATCCGTGCCCGGCATACTAGAGCCTCACCGTCACAGTCAGATCACTACCCGGCGTGCTATCGGCGGTTTGCCCTACCGAGATAACGTCCAACCCCAACTGGGCGCCGGCAGGCAGCGGCTTCAGACCGAAGCCATCCACTATGTTCGACGTAGTCTGGCCAACCGCAATCGTCAAGTCGCAATACGGCGCCGAATCTACTTTCAATCTCAACTGCACTGGAAACATGGTTGGCGCGTTCCCCACTTTCGCAAAGATGTCGCGCACGCTGTGCGTGTTATCGACGGTCACAGCTGGCACCGCATCTGTCTGGATGGCGAGGTAGCCTTCCACCTGAAGCGACAGTTGCCCTCCCGATAGCGTTCGGATCCCCGATTGAACAGTTGAGGTGTATGACGCAAATCCCGGCGCGCTATTCCCCCGAGAATTGGTCACATACATTTCCGCCGCCGCAATCCTGGCGTCTGGAAGTGAGACCGGGTAGCTGTAGCTTCCGCTCGCCGGGCTGCCGAAGAAACCCTTCACGAACGGCATCACAAACAGCTTTCGTTGCAGTTCGTAAAGCAGTGTTTGTGGATCGTGTGCGGCGGCCGTGCTGCCGTAGGCCCCGCGTTGAACCACGTAGCCGGGGCTACCAGTCTGCACGCTTTCCACCACCATCACCTCGTGGTCCACTTGCAGAAGGCTACCGACGGCCGCGTTTCCAGCCACGGCCAGATTCAGCACCGTGCTACTTTCGTCCATGGCGGCCGCCAGCGTGTTTGCCGGTGGCTGATTCGTCTCATCAACGTAATGAATCGTCACACTGGCGGCAGTAATCGTATTCGTGTTCGCCAGGTCTTCAAAACCCACTCCCGCGATCTCCAATATCCCCTGTCCCGATGAAGACACAGCAAAGATAGGCGTGCCTGCTACATCGCCATCTCCCGCTCCGGCCCCTGCTCCACCAATCTCATAACGCGTGAGCGGCGATAGTTCATACGAGCTCTCACGGTCGTGTACATTTGCCGCCCGGCCTGAAATTTGCACGGTGGCATACCGTCTGTTTGGCACCGCGAATACCACAGGGCTCGATTGTCCCAGCGCCCCGAATTGCCATCCAGCCTCGCTAACCACAAACGTACTCGCCGCGTCGGGCTCCACATCCCAAGGCAGCCCGATAGTCAGAACAGTGCTGCTGGTCGAGAGAATCAGCCGTTCCTGCCCGACGCCTTTGCCGCTAATGATTCTCACCAGTTTTCCGCGGTACTCATTCGGTAGCATTTGCAATGTCGAATTCCCAACCGAGGTTGCGCTATGAACTGTCACCGTCGACTCCGGCTGCAGTTCCATCCGCCAATAGAAGTTCGCGTGGTGGAAATTCCGGTCAACCGGAGCACCCAGCGCAGCCGCATTTCCCGTATCGGTGAATGCCGCAGCAACCGGCTGGTTATTAGCGATGCGAAGCAATTGCGTTGGGTTCGCGCCGCGGTAGACGTGAAATCCAGTTGTGCCGGCGAAAAGCTCAGCTCGTTCAGCGTTACCGCGCAAGTATCGGTACCAGCCGGCGTCATAGCGCGAACTACAAATGAAATCTGGCTTTCCGACCCGCTGCTGTCCACCGCGCTCACGGCGTAATAGTAATGATTTCCACCCAGTAGCGTGCCCCCAATGGCGGCCACACTCGCCCCCAAACTCAGCAGCGGGATGCCGGGCCCGCCCACTTTAGGGAAGCTGGGGGGTGAGAAAGATGCCTGCAGGTTAACGGTGTAGCTGCCATCCGAACTTTCCTGCTCCTCTTCCTTGATGTCAAACTGACTTTGCCCGTTCGCATCGAAACTCGATCCAACCAAGGGCCGCGGTAGCCCCAGGTCATACCCCGGTTGCCGCCCGCCCCCTAGTACGCCCAGATCGCCTTCTCCGTTGCCCACGTACCACACATCGTCATGAATCTGAGCCGTAATCACCGACGTTCGATAGTTAAGTCCAGGCGAGATGCGGATTACCCGGAACATCTGGCGATCAAACCCTTCTTTCGCATACGTGACAGTAATCAGATGGCCTGCGTTCAAATTGATCGCGCGTAGCCCCGTTTCGAATTCAATATAGGTATTTGCACGGATCGCCTTGTCCAGTTGCAGCCGGATAATCCGTCCAGCCTGATTGAAGTTAGGCAGCCCCAACGCACTTAGGCTCGCGCTTACCTCCTGGCCTGCGACAATTGCATCGTCGAAATCGACTAGTGAAAGACTGTCCTGCTGATATTCATTGAACTGATCCTGGAATTCCGTACTGAAGCGATTGGGTGTGTCCGCCGTGCTCCGCGACCACAACCGGACACTCGCCTCGCCATGCGGTTTCCGTAGGATATCTGAGAACTCCGTGGTTCCATCGCCGAATTCGTACGCCGGCCAGCCGCCATTCAGATCCACCCGGCTATTGGACCCCTCCGGCTTTGCCGGTTGCTGCAGCCCAATGGAATCCTCGGCATTTAACTCCAGCTTCCCATCGGCGCCATAAGTCAGATATAGGGATGATCCATTTCGGACGCCGCGGATCAGATCCGCTGCGCTCCTGCGTTTGGAGAGAACCAGATTGCATTGGAAGCGCTCCACCATCTTGGCATTTCCGTAGAGGTCCTGGGTCGGAATCGGCTCACTGCAAAACGCCGCCGTCGCCGCGAAACTCGGCACGTCGAGTTCGTCCAAATCCCATCCGCACCGGCGCAGTACATCCAGCAAAATCCAGGCAGGGTTATTCGTGAACACGTCCGCCACGAATCCTCCGTCCGCGCCGAAGGTAGACAGTTTCATTCCCTCCAGCAGAACTTCGATTTGCGGCAAGCTAGTTCCATTGCTTAGCCGGTTTGGCAGCACCAGGGATAAAACGTCCATGCTCCCGTAGGGATCGCCTTCCGGCAATCCACCAGCCTGGGAAAACTCGCCGTTGAAATTGCCGGTGCGGTTTCCCAGGCTCACCACGTTGTACCAGCCCGTGGCTGTCATATTGGCCCCTGCCTGCCCTGCCGGTATTTCCACGCTGTTTGCCACAACCTTCAGAACGCCATTGATCTCGCCCATGCCAAGCAGCACTTCCAGGTGCGTCAGATTCCCGTCGTTCCGTGCAAACACAACGGGAGGCCGGTACCACGCCGTCCCGTACACCATCGGAACGAAATCGTTATACTTGGCCTCGTTCTCCACCGCACTGCTCATGTGCTGCGTCTTATCGCCGTACGTTTTCACAAGAATGCTCGACGGTACAAATTCAATTCCGCCAAAACGCCGGGTCACCTGGTTCGCCGCATCGGTCCGGAACATTCCCCTCTGCTCGCATTGTGTCCGCGTGTAGTCGCAGGAGTCGAATGGAACCGCGCCATTCAAGGTTCCGGCTCCGCCTGGCACATCCGGCGAGTAGCCGCAACGGAAAAAGGAGGAATACTTCGCCTTGTTCAGCCCATCCACTCCTTCCACGCGCTGTTGGCGATTCGACGGAAACACCCAAGGGCAACGGCGTTGGATACGCACTTCCGGCAGCAGCGTTCGTTGCAGACTTAGCCGGCTGACAAACGTCAAACGCACGGTGGATTCCGTAATCTCATCCGGTGGATTACTCAGCCCGCGAAAGATCACCTTCCGGTCCGATGCTGCATCTCCGGTCTTCAGATCGACAAACAGAAACGAAACCTTGAGTTTGCCGCCCTTCAACCCAGTCTCACGCTCGATCTGTGAGAAGTACGAATCCGCATTCGCAAGCGTGATAGATAGTTTCGATATTCCATCTACTCCGTCTTCCGACATCGACCGGATGTCAAACAGATTGTGCCGCAGTACACGAGCCCTGTAGCTATTGCCGTCGATCTGCACATGATGCGTGCTCCATCGCTCCACAGATCCCGATGAAAGCTGGTATTCAAACAGCAGCACGGGCGTATCCGTAACCTCTCGCGTCTTTATCTCGTTGATGCTGGTCATATCAGTCCCCTGCCTTGCTCACAAGCTTTGCTTGCACCGAGTAATCATTTATCCCAACGATAATGGGAGAAATAAAATCGTCCACAAATCGCGTTTGCGAATACACGCCGCCCTGGTTGGTGGTTAATTTGTAAGGCGACGCCTGAGGCTGGGCCTCCACCTGGAATCCAAAGACGTCTACCGTCCCTGACGCCGGAATCTCAAGCGTGAACACGATCTCCTCCGCCGTTCCGTCGATCTGTCCCGAACTTTCGAGCCGCCGCCACTCGGACCCCAGCGTCTCTGTTTGCGATTGCGTCCCGTCCACCGTGCTTCGGGTCAGCGTCACTGTAGTAGCAGTGCGGCTCCGCGCATAAACGCTGAAGCAATACCGGAACCAGCCGGCCGCCGTGACGGCCTGAGACAAGCCCTGCGTTATCTGGCCGGAGTTCGCGATTTGCGTTGCTCTGGTGGTTCCCGCCGTATCGCTCATTCCCGGTGTCAACTGGACCAGACCGTCCTTCTGCCAGACTGTAGAGCTAAGCGCTTCGCTCCAGCGCAGCAGGTTGCCTGCCGGATCGGCAAACACAAAGGTCTGCAGCCGTCCCTCAGCCGCCTGAAACAATGTTGCAATTGCATCCCACTCAGCCTGTGAGAGACCTGCGTAGTTCAAGTCCCACTGAACCTGGCTCGCCGCCGGGTCAGCCAATTTCACTGTGCTGTTATCCAGGCATTCGTTCAGAATCGTTCGCTTATGCAGTGTCTTACGCAGTGGATACTGCGCCAGTGTTCCGGTTGATAATTGCGGGTAATAGAGCATATTAAGCCTTGTTGTTCCGAATGACTAGAGACAGCGTTCCCTTCGCTTCTTCCCGGTACTCGAGCTCCAGCGCGTCGCTTGAAAAACTACAGTTGGCATACTCCGTTCCATCCCACGGATCGACGAACGAAAAGCTTCCGTACCTTCCCTGTTTGGCGTTATAGAATTCCTGGACGCGCTGCATTTCGTCTTCCGCTAATAAGTCCAGACGCACAATTCAGAACTGGACCGGTGCGGCGAAGTCCCGAAACCGCTGTTCGCTTCCGTCCAGGAATCTTGTCACCTGCGTTAAACATTCCAGCCGCTTGGCCGCGGGATACTGCAGAACCGCGCCTGTTTTAAGTTTTGGAAATTCATTCATGGCTATAGGTCCGCCACCACATCGTTAATGGAATGCGAATTCAACATCGCCTCCTTCACTGCCCGCGCGATGTCCGCGCTATGATCCATGAACCACCGGCTATCCATCGGCGGTGGCGGTGCTGGTTCAACCGCACTGGATCGCGGCAGGCCGTTCTGAGAATAATTAACTGGAACAAACTGCCCCTTGCGCGTCACTCCCGCTTCTACAGACACGGCCTGCGGCAGGCCGAACTTCATTAAAGGGGGAGGGGCCTGTGGTTTTCCGCCGCCAAACAGACCAATGAGACCGGAGACCAGCGAGCCCAATCCGGATCCGCCCAGAAAGTGAGATAGAACCAGCTTTCCAATGCCGCCGCTGCTATTCGCGGGCGCGTGCGAAACCGTCCCTTTCACGGGAACAGGCGCGGCGGCCGGCGACATCGCGCGCTGTAGCTGATCCACCTGCGCAGCCAGGTGCCCCAAATCGCCTGTGGGTTGCGCACCAATGGCCTGAGGTGCTCCGTTCGATCCGGCCGATATCCTCGATCCCGCTTTGGCGCCCCGCGGTGACGCGGCGTTCAGTATCTTCTGTGGATTCGAGAAGTGAAAACCGCTGCGTAGGACTTGACCAACCAGCGACGCCCGTGCAGCCTCTTGAGACCGGCCAACTCCTCCCAGCACCGCCAATAATTTCTCCAACTCAGATCTCGCCATGCACTCTCTCCTCTGTCAGTTCTTTTTCTAAGACACAAAACGCATCCACTGTTCGTGCCGGTAGCGAATTCACATCCGCGCACCCGAATAACTTCCATGCCTGAAATCGTTCAAGCAGCGCAAGGCTCTCGCCGGTGACATACGATGTCGGGCACGTCGCGATCGATACTCGCCGCCGCGCCCAAACCACTCCACCGCCACCTTCGGCGCGCGGCAGCCAACCGCACCGCCGCTTTGTTTCCAGTCCGCTCCTCCTGCATGTGTCGCACCTCCAGGCGGCCTGGTTTGGAAACTGAAAGTGAAAGGCGACAATTAGTTTTTTCGTTCTTCTTCAGAGAGCTCGCACTCGGCCTTGATTGCCGCCAGAATTTCGCGGCACAACTCTTCCGGACCCGCTGCCACTAGCGTTTCCGGCGTCGCGGGCCGGTCATCCAGATCCAGCCCGCTCACTTCCATCAGCCCCCAATCGAGATACAACCGGTCGATCTCGGCCGATAACAGCCGCGCTTCCAGCTTGTCCGCCAGTTCACTGCCGGCCTCTCTGAATTCCAGGCGCGCACCCAGTTCCCTGACTCTCCGCGTTAGATCCACGCGCCGCCCAAAGGACATACGCGAAATCTTGTAGTGAACTCCGCCGCAGCTCTCAGACGCGAGCGTTAACGTGCTTTCGTAATGCATAGTCTCCTCCGTAGTCCTCGGTAGTGGCGCGCTCACGCAAACGCGGCAATCATCTCGTCATCGCCCGTGCCCTGCGCTCTAGAATTGTGAAAACGCCACTGTAGCCGCGTTTCACTATCGTCAAATTCGGGAACTTCCGGCACAACACTCTTCAGATACACACCGAACAACTGGCCCTGCTGCTGCCCGAGTTGGAACATCGTACTGATTGGCGATCGCTGCCGGGCTGCCTGGTACAGACCCTTCGCCGCGCTATCCTGGTCCTGCTCATACAGGCCCAGTTGCAGCAAAACCGTCCGTCTCCCCGCACTGATGCACAGCGGAGCATCGCTTCCAAATTCCCGGTTCCGCGTATCGATGTTGTTCTCCAGGGTCACTTCCGCGTTCGTCACCGTATAGAAGCGCTCTGGCGTGCTGCCCAGCCATACCTGCCCCAGGTGCCCGGGGATGATCGAGTAGTTAAATGGCGCCGGAAGTGGCTCTGCCTGATAGGCGGTCATTCCGCCCTGCCCGCTCGCGAAACTCACACTATCCAGCAAGTCGGCCGCGGGACCGGCGAACTCAAATTCGTGAAAATCCCCATTCACCTTGATGTTCAACTTGTCAACCGCCGCCCCGCACAGCATGCGCTGCACTGCATCGCTCGGATCCCAATAGTCGAAAATACTTACGCTTGGCAAATCGTTCGCCAATCGATACGTGACCGTCGGACCCATCGGCGATCCCGCGCTCGGCTGAATGGTAAACGGAACATTGACGTCCACTACTTGATCGTTCACAATCGCCGTTACGAACCGGAGCTCGCCACCAAACGAAACCGCCTGCCCCACGCTCAATCCGTGTGACGTTGAGAACTGGTATCGCGCCGCCCCCGCAACGGAAGCAACCGTGGCGCCCGCGAAAATCAGACCCGGCGTGCTGTCAGTGCCGGGATAAAACACCCGCAGTTTTGCCGGTTTTGCCGACCGCGGCAGCGGTGAGCCTGGGCGGGGACGCGGTAGGTACTCTACAGTAGTTTCTACATCTTTCCATTTCCCACGTCGTTGTCTGCTTT
>JBBPYD010000181.1:0-29462 GCA_038200305.1 Bryobacterales bacterium | reverse complement strand
GGGAGAAGTGTGTCTGGAGGCCTGAAAACAAGGCTTCTGGTCACATACTCCCCAACGAGGAGCCTCAAAAAGCTCTGCATAGTCTCCCAAAAGCAAGCTCAAGCAGAAAATGAGAGAAGCGACAGCTGAGAATAAGGTTTCTTCAGCATCCTGTTAGAGTGCATCGCAGGGACGATTAGCCTACTTAACTCGCGGCTGATTCCGGCGGAATCTCGACATTTTTCCCATGACGCCAGAGCCGCTCAAGATCATAGTAACTGCGAGTCTTGTCCAGGAATATATGCACTAGATAGTCGCCGTAATCCATCAGAACCCACTCGGCGTTATCGTACCCTTCGATGCTGACCGGCATCTCGCCCTGTTGCTTCAGCTTTAGATAGATTTCGTCGCTGATGGCCTGATTTTGCCGGGAATTGGAGCCGCTGCAGATGATGAAGTAGTCGGCGAAGCTGGTTACTTCCCGCAGGTCGAGTACTGTGACGTCGTGGGCCTTCTTTGATTCAGCCGCCCGGACAGCCGCCAGCCATGCGGGTAATGCAGATACCGCCAAATTTTGGGCGGAAGCGGTGTTTTTAAGCTCTCGAATCGGAAGTCCTCCCCATGCCCGTATCGTACTACAATACGGGTAGTGCGTCGATTGTTTTGCGGTTTCATCCTTCTCTCCGGTCTGGTTCTGTACGGACAAGAATTGGAGACTGCCGCGGTTCAGCGTGCCAGCCGCGAGCTTGAGAAGACCAAACTGCTGGTGGAAGCGGGCGCTATCCCAAGGGCGAGTCTCGATCAGGCACAGCGCGCACTGATTGAAGCGCAGGATGACGTGGTTCTCGCGCAGACCCTTTACGGCAAGATCGGAGTCGAAGAACTGACCAAGGAGCAAGCAGACCAGATGGTCGCGGCGGCCCGCCGTCAACTCGACCGCGAGAATGAGAAACTACAACAGGCCAAGAACCTTGTGGACCAGGGAGTTGCGCCGCGTACTACCTTGCCGCAATTGCTAGAGGATCTCGAAACCCGGCGCACCACGCTCAATCTGGCCTTATCCCGCGCAAAGCTAATCGATGAACTGGCTGCGATGGCCCAGGTGGAGGCGATTCACTCCGATTCAGACCAGCCCCCGGCAGACGTTCACGTGGCCGAACGGTTCGATGGAGATGGGGTCTTCCGCGGCAAAGAGTTCAAGAAGGTCGTCCTGGCATTTGAGAAGCGATTCTCTCATCCCCTTCCGGTGAGCGCACGGGGCGAAACGGCTCTCCACCGGGCCCTGGGTTTCGATCATCGCGGGCGGGTGGACGTTGCCCTGAATCCCGATCAAACCGAAGGCGTCTGGCTCCGGCAGTTCCTTGCGGCACTTAAGATTCCGTACTTCGCGTTCCGCGCCGCCATCCCCGGCCAAGCCACCGGTCCGCATATACACCTGGGGCTGCCGAGCACACGGCTCCACGCTGCCGACTAATGAACCTGTCCAAGCTGCGAGTTTTCATCACTGCCGATCGGATTCAGGCAAGAATCAAAGAGCTGGGCGCCGAGATCTCCGCCGATTATCCTGACGGCGTCATCTACCTCATCTGTATTCTGAAGGGCGCCTGCTTTTTCCACGCGGACCTGGCGCGCGCCATCAACCGCCATACCCGGCTCGACTTCATCGGAATTTCCAGCTACGGCAGAGGCAAGACATCGTCCGGCCAGGTGATGCTGACCAAGGATCTTGATGCGCCCATCGAAGGGGCTGACGTCCTGATCGTCGAAGATATTGTGGATAGCGGCGTTACGTTGAATTACCTGACGCAGGTGCTGGAGCAGCGGAAGCCGAAATCGGTGCGGGTGGCGACTCTTCTTGACAAGCCCGAGCGCCGCCTGCGCCCGGTTGATGTTAAGTATGTAGGGTTCCAAATTCCAGATGAGTTTGTCGTCGGCTACGGCCTCGATTATGCCGAAGACTACCGCAATCTCCAAGACATTTGCATCCTGAGCGAATAGCCGTGGCACGGAGCGGTGTCCGTGCCACGCAGGCAAACTAGACCTTTGCTTTCGGCTCCGGCAAATCGCGGGCCTTGCACTCCGATGTGAATCCGTTGCGTCCGTGAGTGCCGTCGCAGAATGGTTTGTTTTCGGCCATTCCACAGCGGCAGAGCGAGATCACGGTGCGTCCGGCAAGGCCAAACGTATTCCCCTCGGGATCGGTGATTGAGAAATCGCCCTCAATGCGGATGGGGCCGTTCTTCAGAATTGTGACTTTCGTTGCTGACATCTTTCGAGGTTAACAAATCGCCGGCTGTGTATAATATGTCCAAATGAACAAGTGGTTGTTTCCCGTTGTTTGGGTGCTGGCGGTAAGCCTGTGCGCCGTCGCGGAGGAACTGCCGCCCAGTTCCTCCGCCTTACTCGATCAGGTTCGCGCCAAGATGATGACGAACCTCTCACGGCTTCCCAATTACACCTGTTTGCAAACCATTGCGCGCAAAGTCCGGCACGCCCCCTCCCGCCGGTACGAATTGGTGGACACTATCCGGCTTGAAGTCGCGTTGGTGGAAGGGAAGGAACTCTTCGCATGGCCAGGCGAGGGGAAGTTTGAAGATAAAGAGATCAGCCAGATTGTTACGGGCGGGGCGATTGGCAATGGCACATTCGCTCTGCATGCCAAGAGCATTTTTCAGTCCCACAGCGCCCGCATCAAGTTTGCCGGCGAGGTGATGAAAGATAACAAGCCGCGGCTGCAATGGGATTACGATGTACCCCAACGCCAGAGCGGCTACATCTTGCGCGTTGGCTCGCGGGAAGCGGCGGTCGGTTATCATGGATCGTTTTGGGCCGATCCCGGCACGCTCGATCTTACCCGCCTGGAAGTGGAGGCCGATGAGATTCCACCGGAGCTTCACCTGGCGCGTGCGGCCGATGCAGTCGATTACAAGCGCACTCCAATAGGCTCCCAAACGTTTCTGTTGCCCCAAACGGCGGAGTTAAGCATGATTGACGGGGGAAATTCGGAAAGCATCAACCGGACCCAATTCAGTTCCTGCCGCCAATACATGGGCGAGTCGGTTCTCTCATTCGCCGATCCGGCTCCAGACGCCAGCACACCCGCTTCAGCGGCTAAAAGCATCGAACTCCCCGCCGGTCTCTTGCTAGAGGCTTCGCTCGATACGCCGATCGCCTCCGGCTCTTCGGCGGTGGGCGATCCTGTCACCGCAGTATTGCGGAAGGCTCTGCGGAAGCACGGAGTGGAGATCGCTCCCAAGGGAACGCTTCTGCATGGACGCATCACACTGCTTCGCCATCAGAATATCGATCGCGGGTCCTACGCGGTTGGCTTGCACTTTTTCGAACTGGAATTTCCCGGCGCTAAAGGCTCGCTCCATGCGATCCTGGACCGGATTGTCTCAGTGGCTGGACTCATCGCATGGCCGGGCAATAACCGCATGGGAACCAACCTGCGAATGAATTCTCCGTTCCCGCAAGCGCAGCCCGACGTACCCGGCAGCGTATTCTTTGTTAGAGGGGAAACTTTCAAACTGGCGCGCGGTCTTCCTATGTTCTGGCGCACCCAGCCCTCCTCAGAGGAAAAATAGACAGTGATTCAATTCGAGCTTCCGTCCGACAGGCAATTGTTTGAGGATTCCTTTAACTTCGCGCGGCATCAGGTGCGAGCCCTAATCGGTAATCACCCCGGCTTATATCCGATGTACACGATGGAGGGCAAATGGAAGCACGAGGGCCCTGCCTGGACGCACTGGTGCGACGGCTTTTTGCCGGGAATCATGTGGCTGTTTCAGCGCCACCTTGGCCCCGGAAGCCCCGAGGCGGATTGGTGGATGGACCGGGCGATTGAGTATACAAGGCCATTGGAGCCGCGAAAGATGGACCGCGATGTTCACGATCTTGGCTTCATTTTTCTATCGACGTACTATCGCTGGTATCAGATTACGAAAGCCCCGGAATTGAATGAAGTGTTGGTCCAGGCCGGCCAGACGTTGGCGAAACGCTTCAACGAAAAGGGCCAGTATCTTAGATCGTTCGTGGCCGAAGATTCACTTTTCATCGACATCATGATGAATGTCGGGATCATCTTCTATGCCGCGCGTGAAACCGGAGACCGCACGCTGCGGGATATTGCGGTGCGGCATTCCTTGACCACGCGGCGCGTGCTGGTGCGGGGCGATGGATCTACGGCGCATGAAGGCATCTTCGATCTGGAGTCGGGCGAATTCCTCCGTCAGACCACACAGCAGGGATACCGGGGCGATTCTTGCTGGTCCCGTGGGCTGGCCTGGAGCCTGTACGGCTTTAGCACCTGTTACGAGTACAGCCGCGACCCCAGATTCCTTGAGACAGCGCAAGCGTCCGCCGACTACTACATCACACATACGCCGCCGGACGGCGTGGCTCCGTGGGATTTCAATGCGCCACCGGAGAGCCGCAGGCTTCTGGATACGTCTGCCGCCGCAATTGCCGCATCCGGGTTTCTGCGTCTTTGCAGGCTGATCGCCGATCCTATTAAAGGGCATCTCTACTGGACCACGGCGCTGCGCATTCTGCGCACTTTATGCACGTCGCATTTGGGTAAAGACGTTGCGGGATGGGAAGGAATTTTGTGCGGCGGGGTGTACCACATTCACAAGGATCTGGGCGTGGATGAGTCTGTTATGTGGGGCGAGTACTTCTTCGTTGAGGCGCTTGAATCGGCATTGCGGCAACTGGCGCAATAGCATCATTAAAAAAGGAGACTGCCGTGGGGCAGGCAGTCTCCCCTTTCATGTCGAGATTACTTAGTCTGGTTCGGAACGGCGTTAGTATGCATGTCGCTCAGCTTGGTTCCAATCACTTCACCGGACACAACCAATTCCACGCGCCGGTTCATCTGCCGTCCGGCCGCGGTGTCGTTTGAAGTAACCGGCATGGTCTTTCCGAAGCCCTTTGCGGTCACTACCGCCGAAGGGATCCCGGCGCCGACCAGATATTCTCGTACAGAGTTCGCGCGCTGATCGGAAAGCGTCTGATTGAAGCTGTCGCTACCGACACTGTCGGTGTGGCCTTCTACTTCCAGTTTCAGGCCAGGGTGCGAAAGAACGATTCCTGAAATCCTGGCTAGCTTCTCCCGCGCGGCGGGCCGGAGGTTGAATTTGCCGGTATCGAACAGAACGTCCGACATATTCACGATCAGGCCCCGAGCCGTATCGCGGGTTTCCAGAATCAGATTGAATTGCGCCAGCAGTTGCTTGCGAAGCTCTTCACGGTCAGCCTCCGCCTTCATGCGCATGCGATCCGAATCGGCAGCAGCTTGCCGGGCCTTTTCGGTTTCCAGTTGTGCAGCCTGCTGTTGTGTAACCGCTGCCGCGCGAGCCGCATCCGCTTCGGCACGGTCCTTGGCGGCCTGCTGCTGAGCTGCTATGGCTTCTGCCTTGGCTCGCTCCGCCGCGGCGCGCTCTACGTCGGCTTGGTTGGCGCGCTGGCCTTGCACTCTGGCGGCCTCCGCAGCCTGCTGCTGAGCTGTTACGGCTTCCGCTTTTGCTCGCTCCGCGGCGGCACGATCAGCATCGGCCTGATTAGCGCGTTGACCTTCCACCCTGGCGATCTGCTCGGCCTGGGCTCTCTGACGCGCGGCTTCTTCGGCTTGACGCGCGGATACCTCAGCCTCACCCTTGGCTTTGTTCTCACGGTCTAATGCAGCCTGACGTTCTTTTTGCTGACGCTCCTCCTCCATACGGCGGATGGTGATCAAGCGTGCGTCCTCAGACGTTTGGACGGCTTCGCGAGCGATCATGGAAGTGGGCTTCTTCTGCTTGCGGATCTGATAATCTTCGGCCTGCTTCAGCAATGTCTCAGCCTTCTTGTAAGTGTCCGTGGCGTACTTGCCGGCACCGGTCCATCCCGCGATCTGGACGGCATTTCTGGCTTCGTACAGTTCGATGGGCGTCTTGGTGTCGGCGACGTTGAGGGGCTTAATCTGAGAGCGGTCCACGTTAAACACGTACTGGCCGCGCTGCAATAGCTCGTACTTTGCGTCGATCTCTTCCACCTTGCCCAGCGTGTCTTTACGGATAACATTCTCCATCACGACCACATCGCTCGGCTGGGTGACCGCGAAATACGGCTCAGCGGTGACAATCATCCCAAAACTCTGCAATTCGGTGGAAACGTTCAGCTTGCTTTTGGTGCCGTTCAGTAGAACTTCGCCAATGTTGGAGGCGCGTCCCTCCGGGGAAATCGCCCACATCACATAGGTCAGATACTCCGGTCCGAATTGCGTCGCCGGGGAAAGGTTATCGAACTCCACTTCAATTTCGATGTAGCCTTGCTTGCTTTCCACCTTGGCTTCGCCGCGAGCTTTCGGCAGCAGCGCCGTGCCTTGAAAATTAATCTTTGTAGCTCCGCTCCGATGGCGATAGTTGACTGCTTTTGCGGTGCGCGAGACGACGGTAACTTTGTACAGCGGCTGCCGGTCGAGCGTGACTACCTGGTTTGTCGACGTTCCAGATTGGGACTGCGTGGGGTTCGGAACCACCTGCGCCGTCAGAATTCCCATGGAGATTGCCGGGATGGCAAAAAACTTTATCATATTGAACCCTCTTGGATCTATTATAAGCACTTTATTTGCCAAGCACGATTTATCTGGAATGCCAAGCGTTTAGCCGCTAAGCGCTCTTCCCCGCCGGCGATGACCGGAAAAAAATACGGCGTACGCTAGTACGTCTGTACCGGCTTTGTAATCTTAATTATAATTAATGCAAGCAGATACAGGCAGCCGCCGATGAGCAGCGTATCGCGCAGGCCCAGGTAGATGGCCAGAAAAATGGCTGACGCCGATCCCAGCACACTGGAAGCCGCATTCAGAGCCCAGGCCCAACGAACCGAAGGATGGTGGCGCTTTTCCAGGCGGGTGAGGCCGGTTGGGAACGGCATGCCCATGACAAAACCGGCGGGCGCGATCATCAAGCCAGTGACAATGAACTTCACCCATAGCGGCCATGGGATGCCCGCTTCACTCACCACTGGGGCAACGAATGCGAGAGCGGCGACCAGCGCCGAGACTGTAAACAGCGCCCACATCAGCCGACGGTCGGAACCCCGCAGAATCTTCCGGCTCACGAAACTGCCGAACCCGCTTGAAATCAGCATGGAGAAGATGATCACGGTAAGGGCGTAGGTTGGATGGCCCAACAGCAAAACGAATTTCTGGATCAATGCCACCTGAATCAGAATATAGCCGGCTCCAATGAAAACGAAGTACCAGAGAAAACGGCGGACGCCCTTCTCCTTAGGCAATCTACTGCCTAGCACCAGTGGCGGAAGAATGAGAATCAGAGCCGTTGCCGCGATGCTGACCCCCATCAAGCCGAACAGCAGCGGTATCGCGCGATTGATCTTGTAGTCGGCGCTAGCGGTTTCGGTCTTTGTGATGAAATTCCAAAGATCGCGGGGTTGAACGCTGTAAAAGAAAAACGGCCGGTCGTCGCCTACCGGAGAAATATCGTACTGATAGGAGCGATAGAACGCTTCGGGGTCGGGCGAGTGCAGAAGCTGAGTGAAGGGATTGGGGATGTTTTCGTCCGGCAGGTAAACCGCTTGCATTTTCGATTCGCGGATTGCGGCGTGTGCCCGTTCCAGATCCTGCGGAGTGAACGGCTTGCGCGAAATGAGAACCGTATCGCGCGCGCCCCATCCGGCCAGCTTCGCTCCGTCTTCGCGCACGACAATTACATGTTTGTTGTGATCGTGTTCGCCCAACCGGTCCAGCGCTACCTTCGCTAGAGAGATCAGGCGCAGGGATTCGCGCGGAGGATCGAAACCCCAGCGGGTGAAGGCGAGAATTCCATCATCGGTGAGATGGTTCAGGTAATCGTAAAAGGCGTCCGTGGTGTAAAGGTTGTTTTCAGATAGAGCGAAGGCCCCGGCCGCGGTGGAAGCCCAGGTGTCCACCAGTGTCGCTTGCAGCACCTGATACTTTTCCGGACTACGGCGGACAAAGCTGCGGCCGTCTTCGATGACGATGCGAACTTCCGGCCGTGAGTAAAGGCCGCGGCTGTATTGCGGAAACTGCTTCTGCATGATGGCGCTGGCGATGATGGGATTGATCTCAACGCCGGTGATATCTTTACTGCCCGAGGAAAGCGCCCGGGCTACGTCCCAACCACCGCCAGGGCCGATAATCAGGGCCTTTCCGCCTGGACGAATCCGATACGGAAATCCGGGGCCTTCGAACAAGTCTTTGCGCTCGCCCTCGGTAAGGCGCGCGAAATCAAAGTTGGCGATTCCGGTGGAGGCGTCGGCGTCGATGAAGATGGACATCAAGCCGGAATCCTTGTCGCGTGCCAGGGCAATGCGGGAGAAGCTATTCCATTTCACGAACTCTTCACCGGTGAGGGCATGGCCCTTGGCGAATTTCACATCGATGAGCCGCTGCTTTCCGTTCACCACCACAAGGGCTACCAGGGCGAGTGCGAGTGCAACGCTGGCGGCACGTCCGCGGGCGCTACCTGCGAGATTCAACCAGATGGCCGACGATACCGCGAACAGTACGGCAGCGGCGATTACAGTATTTGGACCGCCGAGAATGTCCAGCAACCGGACCAGCAGAAAGCATCCGCCCGCGGCGCCGAGCAGATCGAAAAAGTAGACGCGATCCACGCGCTCAATCGTTTCGGAGATGGCTAGTGAAACGATTGCGCCGGCCAGGACGAAGGGCAATGCGCTAGTGAAGTAGATGATCGCAAGTGTTGCGTTAGTGAGTTCCGTGCGCGTCAGGACGACGGTGATGGACACCACCGCCATGATGCTTGCGGCCGCTGCAAGGGCGCCGAGTTTCCGGAACACGTTGCCTGTTCTGGCGGCGACTACGTAGGAGAAGACACCGCCCACGCCGAGCCCGAACAGAGCGATGGAAATTGCCAGGAATGCGAAGTGATAGTAGAAGACCACGGAGAAGATCCGTGTCAGCGAAAGCTCCAGAATCAGCGTGGCGAGCGTGGTCAGCGCAACGCCAAGATAGATTTGTGACCAGTTCCGAGCTTTACTTGGTGCGGACGATGAAATGCGGGACAAAACACTATGTTAAGCCATGCGAACGATTACTACTACAAAGGAGCGGGGACCCTGTGCGCTACGATGCCTTCGCCAGCGGTTGAACCTCGGCGTCCACCGCTTCCGCGTGGGTATCGCCGGCCACATCCAGATCGTACTTTGACTGAAGGTTCATCCACAACTGCGCGGATGTTCCGAAGAATCTGGCGAGGCGAAGTTCAGTCTCAGCGGTGATGGCCCGTTTCCCGTTCAGGATCATGGTTAGGCGATTCGCCGGAATCCTCATACAAAGGGAGGCTTGGTGTGAACTGATGCCAGCGGCGTCAAGTTCATCTTTCAGGATCGCACCGGGATGGATAGGTAGAAGTTTCTTGGCATAAGTGTCTCCGCTAGTGGTAATCGGTAATTTCAACTTCACTGGCCGGATCTGTATCGAACGCCGCGTATCCTTCGTGCTCCATCGTTACATCATGGCGGTTGGAGGCGCTGGCTCGTCCGGTCTTCCGGGATTCGAAAGCGGCACTTTCAACATCACGAAAACGATCAGCGCCATGGCCGCGAGTCCGGTGTAGAACGATGGATTTTCAAATAACACGGGTATCGGGATGCGGGCGAAATTGAAGGTGGCTACTACCAGGCCCACCATTGCTTCGCCCGCGATCAATCCAGAGGCCACCAGCACGCCTATATTTTCCACGCGTGCTTTCTGTGCTTCGTTATAGCCCTCCCGGCCGCGAAGCGTGTCGGACAGCCATTTCACAAGCCCGCCGAGGAAGATGGCGAAGGTGGTGGCAAAGGGGAGGTACATGCCGACGGCAAAGAGCATGGGGCTTTTCACCTGCACCATAATCAGCGCGACGCCAAGCATCATCCCTACCACGACAAGTGTCCACGGCATGTCACCGCCAACGATCCCTTGAGCGAGCGTCGCCATGAGACCGGCCTGTGGAGCGGAAAGCTGGCGGTCGCCGAATCCAATTCCGCCTGCGTTGATGTTGCCCTTGTGAAGGATGAGAAGCGGAAAATACATCAGCAAGCTGGAACAGACTACGGCAATTAGTTCCACGATCTGAATCGTGCGGGGGGTGCCGCCAAGGATGTAACCGACCTTGAAGTCCTGCAAGAGCTCTCCGGCAACAGCCGAGGAGACGCAGACCACGGCGGCGACCGCAAGAATCGCGGTGACGCCCGCTATGCCGGAGACGCCCAGGGACACCATTAACAACGCGGCGATGATCAACGTGGAGAGTGTCAAACCGGAGATCGGATTGTTGGACGATCCGATGAATCCGACGAGGCTGCCTGAGACGGTGGCGAAGAAGAAGCCGGCTACCAGCATCACGGCCGCCGCGACAATGCCGCCCAACACTTGACCGGAGAAGTAGATGTAGACCCCACACATCAAGATGGAGATGAGACCTATGCCCGTGAAGACCGCCTTCGAGCTCATGTACTGCTCGGTTCGCTCTAACTTGACTGGCGGGCCGCCAGCTTGCCGCAACTCCTGAAACGCGCGGCCCAGGCCCGCGGCCAGACTCCTGCGCATCTTGAACAGGGTATACGCCGCGCCCACCAGCATTCCGCCTACCGCGATGGGGCGCACAATGTAGCGCCAAACCGAATTCGCAATGGCCTCCCAACCACCATCGCCGGCGCCGGGCGGAAGGAACGACTGCAGTTGGGGTCCCAGGAAATAGATGATCAGCGGAACCATCATTCCCCAGGCAAAAACTCCGCCCGCAAAGTTCAGAGAAGCCAGCCGGGGCCCGATGATGTAGCCGACTCCCAGGTAGGCCGGGCTCACGCTGGGCGCCGAGAGCAGGCTCATGCCGCCGGTGTTGACGACATTCGTGGTGCCGGCCGGGCCAAGCCGCACCGTGCTTCTGCCAAGCTGCCCGATGTGGAGAGGGAAATCGGTATCGAGGGGAAACAGTTTGACGACGCTCAGGATGTACATGAACGCGCCGAATCCCATGTTGTAGAAAAGATATTTTGCCGCTTGCGCGCCGGTCTGCCCCGCTTTGTGAATCTCAGCCGCAGCGACGGATTCGGGGAAGGGAAGTTCCGGATCTTCCACCATCACCCGCCGCATCAAGGAAACAAACAGCACCCCGAGGATGCCGCCGGTCACCATTAGGATGGTGGATTTCCAATAAGCCTCGGGCGTATCGAAACGCAGCCACGCTTTTGAGATGACGAACGCCGGGATGGTGAAGATGGCTCCGGCAGCTACCGACTCGCCGATGGAACCGGCGGTGCGGGCCAGGTTTTCTTCAAGGATCGTTCCATTGAACAACCGCAGTACGGCCATTCCTATGACGGCGGCCGGATAGGTGGCGGCGATGGTAATACCGGCGCGGAGGCCTAGGTAGGCATTCGCGAAGCCCAGCACGATACTCATGAAGAGTCCCAGTATCACCGCGCGAAAAGTGAATTCGCGCATGTGTACGTTACTCGGAACGTACGGCTTGTGCTTCGTTTCAATCATCGGTTGAGTCTCCGGCGGATCTCATGATAGCAAGACAATTCCAAAACCATGGTATCCATACAGCCGGAGTGATTCTCCGCAGGATTGTCAGGCGCGGACGATGGCGGCAATTTCATAGTCCACAACTTTGGGTATTGTGAACTCTACTGAATTTCCAGTTTGTTGGTGAGCAATCCCGGTTTCCGCGCGCAACAATTGTACTCGTGCGGCCTTTGTCCCGGCAGGCAGTTCCATCCGGACTTTTTGTGGCCCAACCGGATAAGCCTGCGTCATCCAGCCACGGAGCATATTCGGATTTGTATAGTTCAGGAGATGCACAGCAAATCCGGGCTGGGTTTCCCATGCGAACATCTCCATCATGCCATCGCCTTTCACTGAGACGGGTACGCGGTCCCGCACCAGCCAGCCAAGCGCATTGCGGAGCAACAGGCTGAGATCCGGATTCCCGGAGCGCCAGTAGCTTCGCTCCAGGTCGCCTGGAAAATACACAAGGCGGCTGCTGCCATGTTCGCGAAGAACTACCGCAGGCTCATCAGTGTGTTGATTGCGGGAATAGACCATTTCCGGCGGGAACGCGGGAAATGGCGGCATCACCGTCAGCACCGGGCCGCCTGAGGACTTCACGGGAATGCGGTACTCGGCGCCGGGCAGTAGTGCCGTGTTCGTAAAACCGCGAACCAGATCATGCTGACGCATGATGCGAGCGTAGTACGAATTCCCATTCGGCCCCTGAATATTGCCGGCGCGATTCATGCCAAATAGCTTGCCTAGACCGAAGTCGGAACGCGCCTTGCCCCGCTCATCGTAAAGACTCGTCTCAAATGTCGCCAGCACCGAACCGCCCCGGTCCGCGAACGCCTGAACTTGTTCGCACTGCGCATCACTCATAAGCGCTGTATTGGGCAGCACTAGCGCGGCGTATTTCCGAAGCGTGTCCGGTCCCAGATCGTCTTCGTGAACGAAATCGAACGGAATTCTCGATTCGAGCAACGCATAATACAAGCCCTGTAAAAACTCCGTCGTATCCGTCCCGCCCGGTGGAGTGTAGAACGCATTCATGCGCTGTGAAAAGACCACGCCGACGTTCGCCACGGAATGCCGGTTCACGAAGTGAGGCTCGTACTTGGCGATCCACTGAAAAAACTTCTGACCCGCCGCCTTCCAGCGTAGATCCTCCGGCGCGCCTCCCAGCCAGTGAAACCATGGGACCATCCCACTCGCCGTGGTCTGCGCCATCCACATCGTGGTTTCAAGCGGAGCTTTGGATGTATGGCGCCACAGCGGCCGTGCATTTGCATAGGAGCCAGTCACGTTTGTGACAGTCCGGCCCTTCATCACGGAGAGCGCAACCCGGCCTTGCAGCGCGCAATCCCAAATAGGCGTGTTTCCAGTGCGCCCCTGATGATCCGCATTGAACCAGCCGGCCACCTCGCTGATCTGCCGCAAATCGGTGACAGCCCGAATGCTGCCTCCCAGATTTCCGACGTATACGCTATCCCATTTCTTCTGCTTCGCGGTTGTGTCCCAGAGTTTCCAGACCTCTAGCACCCGGTTCAGATGAGCTTCCACGAACTCCGGACTGCGCGCGTCGCCTAAGGCAAGGCAACTGTCGCAACGGCATGGGGCGGCTTTGCCGGTGCCGGGCCATCCGTTGGTGAAAAATCCATCCACGTCGTAAAGCGAATTGATCTCGCGGATGATCGCGGGCATCTGTTCCGTGAAATAGCTCGAGTACATGCAAGTCTTGTAGAGCCATGGAGACTCCGAATGCTTCACCGGATCGCCCTTTGAGGTCTTCTCGAACCATTCAGGATGCGCTTTCCACGCTTCCTCATACGCGTAGTTGCAATCCAGTCTCGCCACCACGCGCATGCCTTTCCGCTTGGCGGCCTTGGTGAAATCTCCGAATAGGTCGTGGCTGCCCAGAAACTCGCTGCGATGGTGGTACGGAAGTTTGGTCGGATAGAAGGCCATGATGCCGCCCGCATTCAAGAGCAGCGCATCCAGTTTCAGGCTTGACCAGTAATCCACCCACTCGGGAATGTTGAGCGCTTCCGGGTCGCGTTCGTTGAAATTGACTTGCCCGCACCGCCGCATGTTTTGATACCAGGGTGTTTTGGTTCCGCCCTGTTGACCGAAGATTCCGGTCTGCAACGCGGCCCCGGAGATAACCAGTAAATCCCGTCTTGTTAACATCGCGATGTTTTAGAAAATATACTTCAGAGCAAGCTGAAGGTTCCGTTGTCCGCTCTTGCTGGTTACCTGGCCGAAAGCGCTGCTGGTGGGGCTCGCGTTGGCGCCATTCCAATTCGGGTGGTTCAGGATATTGAATACCTCGAATCGGAATTGCAGCCGCTGCCTTTCGGTAACGGGAAAGTTCTTGCGAAGCCCCATGTCCCAGCCCCGAAAGCCTGGATTCCGCAACAGATTCCGTTCCTGCTGCCCGAAAGTGCCGGCTGCGGGTTGCGCGAACGCGTCCTTATTGAACCAGACCGCGGAATTGGTGAACGCGGTTGGCTCCAGGTGAGGATCGCCAACCAGATTGTAGAACTGATTTCCGCTGCCCGCTCCCACGCCGGCGAAATCGTTGTTGCGCCGTACCGAGAAAGGCGTTCCGGACTGCGCCTGGAAGACTCCGGAAACCTCCCAGTTGCCCAGCAATCGACGGCTCATCGTGGCGCTTCCCTTGAAAGGCAATTCGTAAATGTAATTGAAAATCAACACGTGGGTCCGGTCGAAATCGGACCTGCCGTAGTAGCCTCTATCGTCATACGCATTGGGCAGCACATCGGTGAGAGAGGAACTATTGTCGGTCGATTTAGATAGCGTGTAGGCGAGGCCGAACTGCACTCCGGTAGCAAATCGTCTCTCTATGCTGACCTGCATTCCGTGGTAAGTGGAAATTCCGGAATTCTCCGAAATGGTGACAATGCCAAGCCCCACATAGGGACGCAGAAAATTCGCGTTCACGCCTGGGTTCGCCTGTGTGGTTCCAGGCAGAAGCTGATTGATATTGCGCTTGCGCTGATTGTGGATGCCGCGTCGGCCCACATAACCAACCTCAACAGTGGTGCCCCAACCAATTTCCCGCTGAAAAGTACCGTTCCAATTCCAGGCCACTGGAACCTTGAAAACCGGATCTTGAATTGTCATCGTGAACGGAAAATCGCGTCTGATCGCGCCAGATGGTGCGTCCGCCTGACCGTTGATAACCGTCTGCTGCGGCTGGAAGGGAGCATTACCGCCCAGCGCAGTGTCCCGATTGATTGCGGTGCGGTTGGCAAACATCCCCGCGCCCGCGCGGATCACCATCTTTGGACTAAACGCATAAGCGAGTCCGACGCGCGGTTGGAATAATAGCTTCTGAGTTTGGGCGAGTCCCTCAGGCAGGCAATGATAGAGCCGGTCGAACTGGCCCGAGTGCAGCACCGGGAACCGGTTGCCCTCCGCCGCCGGCGGCTTGCAACCTGGAAGCACGACTCCGTCGTAGGGATCGCCGCTGACGATGAATCCTCCAGCGCGATCGATCACCGGAGCTTTCGACGCATCGTAGAAGCTGGGCAGGAATTCGGCAAGGTTTCCCCAACGGCTGTGCCATGGCGGCCAATACGAATAGCGAACGCCATATTCGACGGTCAGCTTCTGCGTAGCCTTCCAGCTATCCTGCGCGAAAAGGTCGAACGTGGTCGCCACCCAGGGCGTTAACGGCTTGCCGCCGAGTTCGGAATAATCGTTGAAATTTCCGAGCAGCGCGTTTGCGATTCCCAGGCCTGACGTGTTCGTGGCTCCCGTGTCTAAGAAGCGGAAAGAGCCGTTCTCATTGATGGTGGCCGGGGCGCTGGCGGTGGTGTACTGGATGTGATCGTTCTGCCCGGAACGCTCGATGAAGACCCCAAACTTCATGGTGTGGTTATTCACAATTTTGGTGGTGTTGTTGGCCCAGGCGTAAACGAACCCGGCCCAGGCGCCTGGATATGGCCCGTTGTTGATGGCGGTAAGACCGTCAATGGCGATGGAGGGGACTTTCTGGTCGAAGATCTTGGTTCCAGGGAAAATGTAGGGGTAGTTGATTCCGTAGGTGCTTCGATTGCACCGCGGGCCGCATGCCGGGTCGGCAGCGATGGAGCCGAGTCCATCCGAACTCGCAGAGAACGTGAATTCGTTGATCAGAGTAGGACTCAATGTGCTCGTTAAACTGGCTGCGGCGGTCCGGTTCGGACGCGACCAAAGGGACTGGAAGTCGCCGAAAGTCCCTTCGAATGGACCATTAAAACGCCAGGGGATGTGAGTTCCGCGGAACGAGAGATGTTCCTTTTCGTTTAGTAGATAATCGAGCTTGATTGTGTCCTTGCGCGTATCCGAGTAGTGCGGATAACTCTGGATCCAATTCGTTGTCCCCTGCTGGTAGCCAGGTATTGGCAAAGGATATGCGTTCAACAGAGCTCGACCGTTCGGGCTGATGCGGCTTGCCGGAATGATGTTGTTGGGGAACGGAATTTTGGATAACGGATCGGTGGCGATGCGCGCCTTGCCGAAATACGGATTCGCCGGGTCGAGTAATTCGCTCAGGTCGCCGGTCCGCATTTTTGCCGACGGCACCGTGCCGGTTCCAGTGTCGTCCTGCCGCCGCCGGATCCATTCCTCGGCATAGAAGAAGAAAAGCTTGCTCCGGTCCGAATTGAATTTCTTTGGGATGAAAACCGGGCCGCCTACATCGAACCCGAACTGATTGAACCGGAATGGCGCCGCGCCCGAGCTCTGCTGACGGTCGGGGCTGCCGTTCCGGGTCCACGAATTCGCGTCCAGCGCGGAATTCCTGAAGTTCTCCACCAGATCTCCATGAAAATTGCGGGTTCCGCTCTTGGTGACGAACCGGATTTGACCGGCGGACGATCGTCCGTACTCGGCGGAATAGGTAGCCGTCAGAATCTGGACTTCCTGGATTGTGTCCACATCCTGAGCTCCCAGCATGGACCCGGAAGACCGGGTGCGCGTGGCTACGGCGCCGTCTACGGCCACTACATATTCGTCCGCGCGCCCTCCGTTAATACTGAAGCCGCCGTTGGAAACGCTGTCCGGGTCAAAGGTGCCGACCGAACCGCCCGCGACCCCTGGTTTGAGTAGCGCCAGATAGATGGGATTGCGCCCATTGAGCGTGAGATCCTGAATCTGTTTGCTCTCAATGGTGCGGCCAACTTGGGCGGATTCGGTCTGAACCTGGCTGGTGGACGCCTTAACTTCCACGGACTCCGCAATGGTACCCACCTGAAGCGCGAAATCGATACCTATTTTGCCGGCGGAACTCAGGCTGATGTGCGTCTGAACCGTCTTTTTGAATCCGGCCACTTCAGCGCTCAGGCTATACGTGGCGACTGGAAGAGTGGGGAATACATAATAACCGCTTGCGTTCGCGGTGGTCTGACGCTGGTCTCCGGTTCCCTCGTTAGCCGCGGTGACCGTCGCGCCCGGGATGATCCCTTCGGACGCGTCCTTGACATATCCCGAGATCTGCCCTGAGTCGAACTGGGCAGGAAGGCTGAAAACAAACATCGTTGTCAGCAAGCAAAGCGAGAGCGAATATCTACGTTTCATTTTCATGGCGGCACCCCTGTTGTTGGCTAACAACATATTCTGGCCTGACGGCATTGTCAACTGTAATAGTCAGCAGAACCGTTCGGGACCGTTCGGAACATGTTCGCGCAGATTTAAGCGCTCGTTCAGTGATAACATCTTTTCCAATACTCGCCGGTCTGGAGGAAAAAAGATGCGAACTTTCGCGTTGTATATCGCTGTGTTGTGTGTCGCCGTCTGCTGTCTGCCCGTACATGCACAGCAGTCTACCGCTCGTTTGCTCGGCACGGTCACCGATCCAAGCGGGGCAAACATTGCGGCCGCCGAGATCACTGTAAGGAACCTTGCCACATCGCAATCGTGGAGCGCCCGAACGAACGCCGACGGCGAATACTCGATTCCTCGATTACCTATCGGCGAATATACGATGCTTGTCGCAGCTTCAGGCTTTCCCTCCAAATCGCTTCGCGGCATTGTGCTTCAGGTCGATCAGGAAGCCCGCTTCGATGTCAGCATGTCTCTCGGGTCCACCAACGAAACAATCACCGTGGATGCGCAGGCGCCTTTATTGGTCACTGACACATCGTCGGTCGGACAGGTGATCGAGAACAAGGCGATCGTCAGTATGCCGCTCAATGGCCGCGCGTTCTGGCAGTTGGCGCAATTGACTCCCGGTGTTGTTTTCACGCCGGGCGGGTCGGACATCAGCTCGGGAGGGCAAGGGATTCGCGCTACGCGTGTCGGTCTTCGCATTAGCGGGAACAGCCGGCTTGCCGGCGGTTGGTTCCTCGACGGGTTCGATATTACCGAATATGAGCTCGGTGCTACGTCCATCACACCATCAACGGACGCCCTGGAAGAATTCAAGGTCCTTGCAGGCGGGATGAGCGCTGAGTACGCGCTGCCTTCGGTGATCAATGCGGCGCTCAAAAGTGGATCTAACAGTTTTCACGGGAGCGCCTATGAATACCTTCGGAACGAGAAGCTACAGGCCCGCAACTTTTTTTTGCCGACGGTGACACCGCTTAAGCGAAACCAGTTTGGGGCCACTTTTGGCGGTCCCATCAAAAAGGACAGTATCTTCTTCTTCACCGACTATGAAGGGGGCCGCACCCGCCAGGGCACGACTTTCAACTTGACAGTCCCGAGCGCACAGCAACTGGACGGGAACTTCAGCGGCGGGCGGCCCATCTTCAACCCTCTCTCGACACGCCCAAATCCGGCGGTGCCTGGCCAGTTCATCCGCGACCCTTTTCCTGGCAACGTTATTCCGGCCAGTGTTCTCGCCCCTCAGGCTTTATTCTTTAAACCGCTGTTTCCCATCCCGAACAGCGGGACAAGCCGCTACGCCTATTCTCCCGCCCTGGCTCTGGACACGGATAAATTCGATATCAAGGTTTCGCCGCGGATTACCGCGAAAGACAGTTTGGTCAGCCGCTACTCGTATGCGAACAATACGGAGAGTGATCCAGCCGCGTACCCGGCCCTCGGCTCGTACCCTCTTCACAGCAGATCGCAAAATGTGGGTTTGAGCTATCTGCATATATTCACACCCGGAGTTACCGGCGAGCTGGCGGGAAACTACTACCGGACGTATTTTTATTTCCTGAACGCCAGTGCTTTCAACGGAAAGGACGTCGTTTCCCTGGCTAGCATCAGCGGGTTCGAGGGCATTTCAAATCTTCAGCCGGCTGCACCCTTGATCAACCTTTCCGGATATGCGGCCCTGGCAGGGAGTACGGATAACCGCCCAAAGGCAAACCGCATCCGCACATACCAATACCGGTCGGCGCTCACCTGGAGCCGTGGCAACCACGACATGAAGTTCGGCGCGCAACTCTCTCACCAGGCGCACGCCTTCCTGAATGGGAACGCCTCTCAGGGCACGTTCAACTTCGACGGCCGCTATACCAACAATCCCCAAAGCGCCGGCAATACAGGTGACGCTTTCGCCGATTTCCTGCTCGGTTATCCATTCAGCGTGCAGCGAGCCACGCCGATCCAAATCTTCGGCAACACAGGAAATTTCTGGAGCTTCTACGGTCAGGACAATTATCGTGCGGCTCGCAGTCTGACGATCAATGTGGGCTTGCGATGGGAACTGAATTCCATGCTGCCCGGCGTCCGCGGACAGACGAACGCCTTCGACTTCGCCACCGGTAAAGTAATCATTCCAAGCATTAACGGATCTCCCGATCTGACTGCCCAACCCGGTTCCGCGCAAATCTATCCGGTGTTTCGCAACTTGATCGAGCTTAGCGAGGACAAGGGTCTGCCGTGGTCCATCCGCAAGCCGAATAATCACGACATCGCTCCTCGTATTGGCTTCGCGTGGCGGCCATTTAATAGCGACCGTTGGGTTGTTCGTTCGGCGTATGGCATCTTTTATGTCTACCCCGACTCCAACGTTCTGCTCGGACTCGTCAGGACCCCTCCCTTTGTCCTTCTTCAGGTCATCAATAATGATGTGCCCACCGCAAGCACGCCCGTTCCCCGGCGGAATCTGGCGAATTATTTCCTCGGCCAGCCTCTGGTGGACGTGAATGCGACCCCCGGAATCTCGACCGGTGGAACCGATTATGCAAGCACTTACACGCAGAGCTGGAACCTTAACATCCAGCACCAGTTCGCACACGATGTCGCGGTGGAGGTTGGATATGTTGCAAATAAAGGAACCCACACGCAGCATTCGTCTCAGTACAATATTCCGCTCCCTGGACCTGGGAATATTCAAGCTCGCCGGCCATACCCGCAGTGGGGAGTGCTGGACTACAAGATCTGGGGTGGGTCCAGCACCTACGAAAGCCTTCAGGCAAAGGTGGAGAAGCGGTTCGCCAACGGATTCTCATTCCTCGGCTCTTATGCCTGGTCGAAGTGTCTGGACGGGCCAGGAAGTGAAGAAGGCGGCTCGCCGGTTTACTATCTCGACAATCTGAACAAGGGGCGTTGCAATTTCGATGTTCCTCAGAACTTTGTAACAAGTTACATCTGGGAACTGCCGTTTGGGAGGAGGCGGAAGTATTTTTCTCGTGCGCCGCGTGTAGTCGATTTCCTCGCTGGCGGATGGCAATGGCAGGGCATCAACACGCTTCAATCCGGTGTGCCGTACTCGGTTACCATCAATGTGGACCGGGCCAACACAGGCGCAGGCTCGCAGCGGCCCGATGCCATCGCCCCTCCGGTTGTGCCGCGGAATCTGAACTGCTGGTATTTTACATCGTCAAATCCAACCTGCCGCGCTCTTCTTCCGAACCAGGCCGACACCTTCGTACTTCCATCTCTGTACACGTATGGAAACGCCGGTCGCAACATCCTGCGGGGGGATCGTCTGATTCAACTCGATATGTCCCTGATTAAGAACTTTCGAGTCACCGAGTCCAAGAGCTTTGATTTTCGCGCCCAGGTCTTCAACCTGACCAATACGCCGAGCTTCAGTAATCCGGGCGGAAGCGTGACCCTCGCCACGGGCGGGCAGGTCACCTCCACTCGAAATCAGCCGCGGTTGTTCGAGTTTGGCTTGAAGTTCAATTTCTGATTGATTGCAAGCGCTTACGGCACGGCGAACAGTCCTGGAACAGTTCGGTCCTTGCTGAATTCCGTGCATGGGCGCAAACTGTAATAGGAGAGGCTACCTGAAAATGGCGCGAAGTCTGCATTTCATTACATTCTCGGCGGTTTCCGCTGGCTTGTTGCTGGCGGCGAGCGGCACTCCCGGCAAAGATCCGTTTACCCCGGCGCAACGGAAATTCTGGGCCTTCCAACCAGTCCAGCGGACAAGCCCGCCCGCGGTTAAGCACCACGAGTGGGTGGCGAATCCGATTGACGCATTTGTAACCTCCAAGTTGGATGCAAAGGATCTGCAGCCCGCCGCCCAGGCCGACCGTGTCACCTTGATACGCCGCTTGAGTTTCGATCTGATTGGTATTCCGCCCACGCCGGATGAAGTGGACCAATTCGTCGCCGACAAGTCTCCGAACGCCTACGAAAAGGTTGTCGACCGGTTATTAGCCTCCCCTCACTACGGCGAACGGTGGGCCCGGCACTGGCTTGATCTCGCCCGCTACGCTGAGAGCGAAGGATTTAAGTCGGATGAAACCAGGCCGAATGCCTGGCGCTATCGCGACTACGTAATTAAATCCTTCAATGAGAACAAGCCGTATGACCGGTTCGTAAAAGAGCAGATCGCCGGCGATGAACTTTGGCCGAACGATCCATCGGCGCGAGTGGCGACGGCTTTTAACCGTCACTATCCCGATGAGAGCAACGCCCGCAATTTGATGCAGCGGCGGCAGGAAATACTGAACGACATCACGGATACGGTTGGATCTACTTTCCTTGCAATGACTTACGGATGTGCCCGTTGCCATACCCATAAGTTCGATCCAATCCTGCACACCGACTACTATCGTCTTCAGGCTTTTTTCGCAAACACCGCCGCCGACGATGAGATCCCGATGATCTCCCCATCGGATATGGCGAACTTCCGGGCAAAGAAGGCCATTTGGGAAAACGAAACGAAGCCAATTCGCGATCAGATCGCCCTACTTTTGGAGCCGAAGAAGCACAAGATCCTAAAGGATTTCGTTGACAAGTATCCGGAAGAGATCCAGGCCGCCATCGCCAAACCAGCGGCGGAGCGGACCCCGTTTGAATGGCAGATGTATGCCAAGGCAAAACCGTATCTGACCATTGACGACGATGCGGCGGCGAAGACGCTCAGCAAAGACGACAAAAAGAAGTACGAAGGTCTGCTTGGCGATCTGAAGCGATTCTCCAGCATCGACCCTGGAGAGGCGCCAATCGGAATCGGGATGCGCGATCTAAGCGCCAAAGCCCCAGCGACCCACCGGTTGAACGTTGGCGCGTGGGATGCTCCCCAGGAAGAGGTTCAGCCGGGTTTTCTATCCATTATCGACCCAGACGAACCCAAAATTGCTCCCCCGGCGGGCTTGAATACTACCGGCCGCCGGACCGCATTAGCCAACTGGATTGCCAGCCCGGAAAATCCGTTGACAGCGCGAGTGATGGTCAACCGGATCTGGAGCTATCACTTCGGTCAGGGTATCGCTCCGGCTCCGAGCGATTTTGGAGCCATGGGCGGCAAACCAACTCATCCCGAATTGCTGGACTGGCTTGCCTCAGAGTTTGTGCGGAGCGGCTGGGACATCAAGCGCATGCACAAGCTAATCGTTACCTCAAACACCTACCGGCAATCGTCCGGATTCAACGAAGTAGCCGCCAAGCAGGATCCCCGTGACAAGCTGCTTTGGCGATTCCCGCGCGAACGGCTGGAAGGAGAAGTGATCCGGGATTCTGCCCTCTCTGTGGCGGGTTTACTGAACGATGAAATGAGCGGCCCCAGCGTCTTCCCCGAACTGCCAGAGGGAGCGGGGAAGCCTCGCGGCGGCTGGAAGGTATCCGAACCCGCTGAACGCAATCGGCGCAGTGTTTACATCTTTGTAAGACGAAACGCGCGTTACCCGATGCTTGAGGCGTTCGATATGCCCGATACTCATGAATCGTGCGGCCGGCGAAATCAAACGATCACCGCCCCGCAGGCGATGACGCTGCTGAACAGCAAGGTCAGCCTGGAGTGGTCGCAGGCGTTGGCGGGCAGAGTTCTTAAAGAGGCTGGAACGGATCCGAAGGCGCAGATCGAGGATGCTTATCGTCTGGCTTATGGCCGCCGTCCGGATGGATCTGAGAAAGATACGCTGCTCACCTTTTTTGCTAAACAGAAAGACCTGATCGCCGAACGTGCATCCACCGGGCAAAAATTGGCTCTTCCAACTTTGATGCCGGCCGGTTATGACCCGGCACATGCGGCTGCGCTGGTAGATTTCTGCCAGATGCTGCTGAACTCGAACGAGTTTGTGTACCGGAACTAGGAGAGGGAACCCATATGTCACACAAGCGCATGCCAACCTCCAGACGGGATTTTCTCCGCAATGCGGGGAGCGGCCTGGGCGCCATTGCATTGAGTTCGATGCTGGTTGCCGATGGTCTGATGCCCAAGGCATCGGCTGCTCCAGGTATCGATCCGCTGCGTCCGAAGCAACCGCACTTCAAGCCGACCGCAAAATCCGTGATCTGGCTGTTCATGGAAGGTGGTCCGAGCCACATCGATCTTTTCGACCCCAAGCCTGCTCTTGAAAAGCTGGCAGGTCAGCCGATGCCGGCCTCCTTCGGCAAAGTCATGACGGCGATGGGGACGGGCAGCAACACGCTCATGCCCGCAAAACGGACTTGGAAGCAGCACGGCCAAAGTGGGATTTGGGTTTCCGACTGGTATCCAGAGATCGCCAAACACGTTGACGATATGACCATGTTCCAGGCCTGTTGGGCCGATGGTCTGAATCATGTCGGCTCCGTTTGCCAGATGAACACCTGCTCCATTCTGGCGGGCCGCCCGGCTTTGGGCGCGTGGGTGACCTATGGACTCGGCTCAGCGAATGAAAACCTGCCCAGCTTTGTCGTGCTGACCGACGCGGCGGAAGTAGTAGGCGGACCCAAGAACTGGAGCGCGGGATTCCTGCCTGCAACCTATCAGGGCACGCAACTGCGGAATCAGGGAGCGCCAATTCTCGATTTGATTCCGCCCGACAGCATTGGTAATAAGCAGCAGCGTGGCCGGCTAGACCTTCTGAAGACCCTCAACCAGCATTTTGGCGCGGATAAGGCCGACGATACGGAACTGGAGGGGCGGATCAACGCGTATGAACTCGCCTACCGCATGCAAGCCGCGGGGCCGGAGGCAGTGGATCTAAGCAAAGAATCGGAAGCGACCAAGAAGTTGTATGGCATGGATGACGAGGCCACCGCTAAGTTTGGGACGAACTGTCTGATGGCCCGCCGGCTGGTGGAACGCGGAGTTCGTTTCGTGGAACTCTATTCGGGAAGTGGTAGCGGGTGGGATGCTCACAACAATATCGAAGGCAATCACTCGAAGATGTGCAAATCCTCAGATAAACCGGTCGCGGGACTGCTGGCCGATCTAAAGGCGCGAGGACTGCTGGAGGATACGTTGGTTGTCTGGGGCGGGGAGTTCGGGCGCACGCCGTTCAACGAAAAAGGGGACGGGCGCGACCACAATCCTTGGGGCTTCACCATATGGATGGCTGGAGGCGGCGTCAAGCGCGGTCAAGTTCTTGGCGCAACCGATGAGATCGGACTTCGTGGTATTGAGAAGAGGGCTCACGTCACTGACATTCACGCGACGATTCTTCATGCCCTTGGCCTCAATCATACGGACTTGACGTTCCTCCACAATGGCCGCTCAGAACGCCCGACGATTGTGAACGGCGAAGTCATCAAGGAAGCATTCGCGTAGAACAATCACAGCACTTTTACCACCAGCAATTCCGCTCGAGTGGGCACCTTGTCGCGTACCTCGGTTCGCAGAACAATCTGAAAATGCCAACTACCTTTATGGTTAGGGGCTGCTTTCCGCAGCGCCGCCACAAGCGCTTTCAAGGCAACTGGATCGCAAAGGTACTCCATGGCCATTTGCGTTCCTTCGGTATTAACCCCGTTGATGAGCAGCAGTTGGTGACGCCCGTCTATGCCTCTGACCATGGAAACCAGAGCATAATCGTCCGACGGTTGATCTTTCGCGATTGGATATCGAATGAAATACTCGCCGCGTTGGCCCTTCTCTGGCATCGTGTTGACGATCCGGCGGGGCTTGTCTCCCATGGTCGCGCCAAGGCGAATGGGTAGCTTGCTCAGAATTGGATCGATCCAGCGATTGGCTTCATCGTGCCCCAGCAGAATGAGATTGCGGGTCCGAAAATCGTCCCAGCTCAGAAAACGGCTTTGCGATGCGGAGACCGCTACACCCGCGTTGGTCAGCAGTTTTGTAAGCATGATACCGCCGAGGGCCTCACCCGTTTTAGATTGAGAGATGCCAGGGGAAAGATAAAGATATCCGCCGGGCGCCAGGTCCAGCGCCTGCCGGAACTGCCGGTCTTGTTCGGGAGTTACCGCAATCCGAACCGGCTGCGAATTGGGAGACAAGGGCGAAGGAAATTGCTTGACCACCGTTGACAAAGGATTACTGAAGCAGATGACGGTTTCGCCCGGATCGGCGATCCATGATCCCCAGATTTCAGAGACGAAAGGATCGGTGCTCTTTGCGGTCTGCTCAACCCGGCCAAGAATCCATCCGAGTGCGAATATTACGATAGTGCCGCCGATCGCGGTCGACAACAACCAACGCCGCCCGCGCAACTGGGGCTCCGGCGCCGAAAGCGGCTCGATGGCTTCCGGCAAAGGTTGCTGTGCCCGGACAAATACTGGAACATACCGGCCCAACGGCAGATCGATCCGGATTGGGTCGTCCTTTCCTTCGCCAGAATAATAGTCTTGGAGTTTCTGCCGCAACGAGTGTGCCTGGCGCCGGACTACCGAATCCTCTCCGGGGGAATAGTCTGGGCCGCGTCCGAATACCTCGTGGGCAATCAAGTATTCATTCAGCTTGGCCCCCTCGCCGTTAAGGGAGGTTTCGCACACGAAGCGCAGGAATTGGGAATGACGCTCCGACCGGCGGAACCCACCGCTCGCCAAGACGGCTCCGAGTTCTAGTCTGATTTCGTCTGGAAGCGGCGGAACTACACTTCCGGCTTCGATACTGGTGTCTCGCCTCAACCTGGTCTGCGCGCTCCGTCTCTCAATATACCTCCGCAATGTGGCATTTCCTCCCGGAGCTTGAGACAATTGATTACCGAATTCACAAAGCGATGAAACCTCTACTCTGTTTTGCTCTCCTCGCGTCCGCACTTGCGCCGGCTCAGACGTTGCTGGTGGGGACGGCTCAAGCCGTCATCACACCTCCACCGGGAATGCCCATGGCGGGCTACTATTCGCAACGGCTCTTAACAGCAGTTCATGACGACCTGCACGCCAAGGCGATCGTGATCGCATCGACCGGTCAAGGTAACCAAAAAGTTGCGCTCGTCGCCTGCGACCTGGTAGGAATTCCTCCCGGCGTAATTGAAGAGGCGAGAGCACTGATCCAAACCTCAACCGGAATTCCTGGAACGAACGTGATGATCAGCGCAACGCATAGCCACACGGGTCCGCTCATTCCAAGCGGTGGCTCGCGCGAGGAAGCTTATGGCGCCCTGTTACCAGTGGCCCGGAAATACCGGAAAGATCTGCCTGGAAAGATCGCGGAGGCCGTGCGATTAGCCAATGCTCACCTAGTGTCCGCGAAGGTGTTTTTCGGCCAGGGTAAAGAAGACGCCCTTAGTTTCAATCGCCGTTTTTTAATGAAGGACGGGACAGTCGGGTGGAATGCGGGCAAGCTGAATCCGAATATCGTGAAGCCGGCGGGTCCCATCGATCCCGAGGTTCCGGTTGTTCTGTTCGAGTCCGCATCGGGCCAGCCCCTCGCGACATACGTCAATTTCGCAATGCATCTCGACACCGTTGGGGGAACGGAGGCATCGGCGGATTATCCTTACACACTCGCAAGCATTCTTGGAAAAGTAAAAGGTCCTGATATGGTGACGGTATTCACCATCGGGGCGGCTGGAAACATCAACCACATCGATGTGAAGAGCGCTGCCCCCCAGAAGGGCAATGCGGAGGCGATGCGGCTGGGCACCGTTCTTGCCGGAGAGGTAATCAAAACCTATACTCGCTTGAAACCTGTGTTTGACAGCACGCTACAAGCGGCCAGCCGTTCCGTCCCGCTTCAGCCCGCACATCTGGAACCGGGCGACGAGGAACGCGCCACGGCGTTTGCAGCCAAGCTCGATGGCAGCGGTCAGGTCAAGTTTCTCGATACAGTTTACGCGTTCAAGGTGCTTGACACGGTGGCGCGCCAGGGCAAGCCGCTCGACGCCGAAGTGCAAGTGATTGCGCTTGGAGACCAGATCGCGTGGGTGGGATTACCAGGCGAAATCTTTACGGAACTCGGGTCCGCCATCAAGCAGGCGTCGCCATTTCCGCTTACTATCGTTACGGAATTGGCGCACGGCCCGGTTACTTATATCCCGAATGAGGCGGCGTTCCCACAAGGTAATTATGAAGTTGTCAGTTCACGCGCCGCCCAGGGTTCTGGCGAGAAACTGGTTGCCGCCGCGAACACGCTTCTGAATGATTTGTACCTGCCGCGGCAGCAGGCCATCACACCGCATGAAAAGATTACGCTCTTCAATGGGCGCGACTTCGAAGGCTGGTACACGTGGCTCAAGGAAAGCGGGCGTCAAGATCCGAAAAAAGTTTTCTCTGTGAAAGATGGCGCAATTCGCGTATCGGGCGAAGAGTGGGGCGGCCTCGCCACCAGGCAGATGTATCGCGATTACCATTTGATTGTCGAATGGAAATGGGGCGGCCCAACCCACGGTGATCGCACCGGCAAGGCGCGCGATAGCGGAATTCTGGTGCATGCTCTGGGCGAGGACGGCGCATACTCGAGCACCTGGCTGGAATCCGTGGAATCCCAAGTGATTGAGGGCGGGACGGGCGACTTCATCATGGTTGGCGGCCGCCGTCAACCGACGCTGACCGTGCAGGTTCGTGAGGGCGCAAAAGGCGAACTGTACTGGGACAAGGATGGGAAAGCCATTACACGCGATAAGGGCCGCTTCGACTGGTATGGCCGCGATCCGGAGTGGAAAGACGTGACCGGCTTCCGGGGCAAGCAGGACCTCGAGAATCCCGCCGGCGAATGGAACCGGTCTGAAGTGATCTGCGATGGCGGGACGATCAAAAATATTCTGAACGGCAAAGCCGTCAACTATGGCACGAATTCATCGCACACTTTCGGCAAGATTCAGCTACAGTCCGAAGGGGCGGAGATTTTATTCCGGCGTGTGGAACTGTTACCGCTGGAAAAGTGACCTTGTAGCGCGGCCTGATGAGTTGAACTCACCATGCTTCGGAGGCGCGCCAAGGCCGGATTGGATGCTGCCCGTCAGCAAGCGAATCCCGCATTCTAGTCCGCCGCGCAACTTTATCGCTGCAGACTCTGTATTCATGGTCGGGGCGGCGAGATTCGAACTCACGACCCCCCTGCGCCCAAATTATCAGCCCTCGCCGTCATCATTGGCTACGACATATTCTGATGCTCCCTAACTTGTTGTCGGGATTAACTCGAACCATCCCGCTCAAGTGGTGGTGATTGGTAATAGAGCACGACCGATTGTTGGCGTTCGTGTGGACGTGGGGGACTGCCGCCGATGCTCTGATAACTCGGAACGCAGCCGCGAAGGCTCAATACGGAAGCGGAAATTCCCGTCGCCTCAACAGTCTTGCTAACTCGGAAGGACACCCGCGGGAAGGGAAATGACTTGGGGCTGGAACGACTCCATCGCGGACACCGCCGCCTGTTTCGCCTTCGAGCGCACGTGAGAATAGTGTGTGATCATTTCCGGGCTGAGATGTCCTCAAATCGACATCAGAACATGATCAGGTACGCCGGCCTCAGCGAGCTTGGTGATGCAAGTGTGTCGGAGATCGTGAAACCTAAGCTTCGGAAATCCGGCAGCTCTCCTGAGAGACCGCCAAGCCGTACGCCACGTCTTCGCCGGCCGAGTTGCATCGTAACCCAATCCCTGCCCAGCGTCACCGGACTTTGGTATACCTGAATCGAAACGCAGGAGAAAGAAAGTGCCCAGGTTCGGAGGCGCCAAGAGCTTCAGCGCGTTTCAGGAGGCGTGCCATGGCCCACATCGCCGCGGTGTTTAGAGGAATCTCGCGACAACCCGCGTCGGTCTTGGTCGAGTCACGACGAATATAGACAGATTTCGTGAAGAGGTCAACATCGGCAAGGTGAAGACCCTTCAACTCACAACCGCGCATCGTTGTATTCACTGCCAGAAGTGCGGCCAGATACGCAGCATCCCAAAGCGGTTTTGGATCGCTGTTTTGAGCAACTTACGCTCTCCTCAAGCGTCAGCGCGATTCCTGGACCCTTGGTGTTTTCACGAAACGGCTTATACTCATCAGCAAGCCGACTCCACAGACCGTACTCTTGCCGCAACGCAACAGAACATCCTCCCCGTTTTCGATAACGCACCCCCGAAAGCGTTGATCACTGCAAACAGGTTCTGCGACCGAAAGCTCCAGCAACTGCGCTTCAGGATGCTTGTAATGGCGAGGTCTGCATGCGTTCGTAAGTCCTTTTGCAGAGTAGTCTCGCTACGCTCCGGTGCCGCCGCCTAGGCTACAAGTGGGTAGAATACGGGCAGCAATTCCTGCGAATCGCTCAACGAGCCTTAACAAACAGATCTTTGGCGGAGGAGTAGTTCTTTGCCCCACTCCCGGTGTACCCATGCTGCACGGTCAAGGTCCGGTTTACAGTCATCTCCTTGCCATTATCAGCCAGGCTACGGACTTCTAAGATCGTGACTGCTGTGCTTTTGATGTTCCGGTGTGTTTC
>JBBPYD010000180.1:0-9315 GCA_038200305.1 Bryobacterales bacterium | reverse complement strand
TCGGTGACATTGGAAATCAAGGTCGGACTTACATCCACCCCGTAGATCTCTTCCAGGTGTGCCTGGATCTCGCGCGTGCTCATTCCACGCGAGTACATGGACAACATCTTGTCGTCAAACCCGGTGAACCGCGTCTGCCCTTTGGAGATAATCTTCGGTTCAAACGTGCCGTTACGGTCGCGCGGCGTCTCCAGATCTATCTCTCCGAAGTCGCCCTTCAGCTTCTTGCCCGTTTTTCCGTTTCGCGAGTTGCCTGTCTTGTAGCCTGCTGGATCGTGCTTCTCATAGCCGAGGTGATCGCTCAGCTCAGCGTTCATCGCCCGCTCCAGCAACGCTTTCGTCAGCTGCTTCAGCAGCCCGTTCTCGCCTGCTATGTCTTGTGGCCGATGGCCGTGCTCGGCCAGCAGCTTGTCGATCAGCTTTGGATCGATTCCCATGTGTTCTCCTATTCTGCTACCGGAGAACATCGTTTACACAATCTGTTTTACACCCTCTCGGAATGGATTGAACGACCTGCGCTCACGTCGTGAACGTTACGATGAAAAAGATTCCGGGAGTGGAGTCTGTGGAGGTGAGCTTGAATCAGGGTTCGGTGAAGTTAAAGCTGAAGCCGGGAAATACGGTTCCTGTAGAGCAGCTTTGGGATGCTATTCAGAAGAACGGTTTTACTACGAAGAGCACGCATGTGGTGGTGCGCGGAGAGGTGATTTCCTCTGGCGGAAAACTGCAATTGAAGGTGCCGGGGCCGGGTGTGACGTATGACCTGGCCGATGGGGAGCAGTTGAAGAGCAGTGCGGGGAAGACCCTGGTGGTGGAAGGAACGATGACACCGCTGAAGGACAAGACGGCGGCGGTTCCGATTCATGTGACTGCGGTGAAGGCGGGGACGCAGTGATTTCGCGGAGCGCGGTGGGCAGCTATCTGGCCCTGTTCACTTCTTTCGGGACGCTGCTTTGCTGTGCGCTGCCGTCGTTGCTGGTGCTGGCGGGGCTTGGCGCGACCGTTGCGTCTGCACTCTCCGCGGCACCATGGCTGGTTGCGTTTATCGCATCACAAAACTTGGGTGTTTGCGGTGTCGGGATTGCTGATCGGCGCGAACTTCGTTTATATCTATGTGCTCTCGCCTCGCCTGCGGGGGTGTAGCATCGATGCACCGGAGGGCTGCGATACGGCAACCAAGTTCAGCAGAGTGGTGCTGTGGATTTCGAGCGTGATCTACGCGATCGGGTTCTTCAGCGCGTTCTTGCTGGGGCCGATTCTGATGGGGCTCGATTCTTAATGCTTCAGGGTCGGCGCGTTCCGTTTTTGAAGGTAATGGTGACATCGGCCACGTTCGAGTTGGGGCGCGGCTCGGTTCGCGCGCTGGCGTCTTGATATTCAACGGGAACAACTTTGGCTTCGAAGACTTCGGAGATGAAGTTGTCGGCGGTATCTTCCTTGATTGGATCGCCGGGCTGAATTGTCCAGAGGGCACGGACGCGGCGTTCGGTGAACTGGGGAAGTCCTTTGATGGTGAGTTCGCCGAAGGTGAGTTTCTTTTCGGGCGCGGCGGTGGGGGTGACGGCAACGGGTTCGTTTTTGCCTGCGCCGAATGCGATCTGGGTTTGTTTATTCTTGAGATCGATGTCGACGCGGGGTGTTTCTTTCGTATTGAGATAGTGCTGCAGGGCGGCGATGTAGGTCTGGAGGGCACCATCGGTGGACGGGATCTTCGGGCCGAGCAGGGGCTCCTGCCTCAGGAACTTTTGTTCATCAAAGCCGGGGATGTTGAGACGTATAGTTTGCGCGGGCTCGATCTCAGCGACTTCGAACGTGAGCTTGTAATCGCGCGGAGTGGTGGAGGCGAAGGTGTAGCTGCAGGACGAGAAGAAGCCGGTACGAAGGACCCGGCTGCAGGCGGCGTCCAGATCAGGCTTGTCGGCGGATTGTCCGGTTTTGAGGCCGGTGACCGAGAGGATGGCTTGCGCCGGAATAGAGGAGGCGCCGTGGACCTCAATGGTCTTGATGGGAACTGCCGTTAGAAAGAGAAGTAGCGCGAGCATGGGACCTTCTCTTTCTAGCGTAGTTCAAGTTACCCGGTTACGAACAGGCCGTGAAGCCAGTGTAGTCCTTCCAGGCTTCGAGGGCGGATCGATTGTGTTTGGTAAGGGCTTCCAGACCGTCGGAGGGTGCTTGTGAATCGTTGAGCAGATAGCGGCCGGTGCGGCTGATGTGAAGCACGTCGTCGGTACGGGCCATCCAGTTTTGCGGAGCCCAATCGATTGCGTCCGAGACGACGGACGGGACGCCGGACGCGATACCGTCGGCGGTAACCATGTTGAAGCTCTCGCTATAACTCGGTTGCAGGAGCAGATGCATGTGGGCGACGGTGGTGCGGAACTGGGTCCAGCTTTGCCAGCCGTTTTCGACGAGCTTGATATTCGGAAGACCGCGTACCATTTCGCGAGCGGCGCGGAGAATGGTGTCGCCACCGCCTTCGGTGCGGCCCGCGCTGAGCCAAAATTCGGTATCGGTTTTCATCTGCTGCGAGATGTCCAGCGCGGCGCCGCAGGCGGACATGAAATTTTTGAGCGGCCGGGTGGCCCCGAACGCGCCGATGCGAAGCGTGCCGCCAGTGAACTGCGGACGGTGCGTGTCAGTATATTGATCGAGGTAATACATGTTGGGCAGGTACGCGCAGGGCGCCGCGTAGGCGCGCCGGACCCAGCCGGAAAATCTTTGCGAATTGCCAGCGAGGTGGAAGTTGGGCGTCGCGCGCTCAATTTCCATGGCCTCGCGGACCAGGCGGACACCATTACTGTCGGCCTGGAGAAAGCCGACGTTGCTGTGGCAATTTACGGCGAACTGGATGTCTGGAAACTGGGCGACCATGGCCTGCAGTTCGCGTGACGGAATCCAGGGCGCGGAGATAACGACGTGAGTGACGCCGGGTTGTTCGCGGAGTTGCGTGACCAGCCCAGCGGAATTCACGATGGGCCAGACCTGGGCGGGGATGCCCGCCCGGATAAGCACCTTCGACGTGTTCAACGCGGCTACGCCGAGGCCGATGTGGGAGATGTTCTTGTTCGCCGCAAAATTCTTGTACACCAAAGCAATTTTCATTTCATTCCTCTTCTCTCAGGTTGCCGAAGCATCTTTTCGGTTTGAGAATAGCGGGCCGGGAATTCAGTCCATTCGGGAGGAAGTTTTTGGATGGGGTTAACTGGCGTGTTTTGTTGTTAGTACGAAATTGAAAATTCTTGTGACTCGCGTTTGTTAATGTGCGGGCAATGAGATGGCGATGTTTCTGTATTTCATGCCGCCGGTATGGTCGCCCTGAATGTAAAGCGGCCCAGGCTGCCCTTCGGCGCTATTGAGAGCGCCGCCAGTGATTCCTGGAATTTCCTGATTGCCGATGGTGGTGACCCCATTTCGAACGATGGTGACATTGCGGCCGATCAGGGTAATATCAAAGCTCTCCCACTGTCCTGGCCGAGGATGGATTACGGCGGCGGGAGCAAGAAACCCATAGATGGAACCCATCCCGTGCAGTGGATCGTTCCTATCCGCCGCCTCGTACTCGACCTGGACTTCGTACCGTCCGCGCAAATAGACGCCGCTGTTTCCCTCTTTTGGGCAGTTGAATTCGACGTGGAGCTTGAAATCCTGAAATTCTTGTTTGGTCCGGATATTGGCGCCCGGAGCGGCGTTGACGAGTTCTCCCTGAACGGCTTTCCAGTTATTCTCAACCGATTTTCCGGGTTCTGTGATGAGCGGCTCCCAGCCGGTGAGATCCTTCCCATTAAATAAGGGCTGCGGCTTGCCCCAACTGGCGGCCTGCCGGACCAGAGTGGGGGCGCGAACTCCCGTCAGTTGTCCCGACACTCCGTCCTGACGCTTTTGACTGCCTGCCAGCCGTTCCCCGGTTAGGTTCATATCCCAGGTGACTTTGATGGGTTTACCGAACCACTCCGCCGTGGTGAAAGACAGGTGCGTTCCGTCTACCTTGACATCGGTTGCCTTGTGGACACTGGAGACGCGGCCTACGATTCTTACTTCGGGGCTGCCGTTCTTTCCGGTGAATTCCATCCATGATGGGTAGGACTCGCCCGGCGCCTTGATGGTGAGATCCCAACGGCCGGCCAGTTGCAATTTGGGGGCGCTCTGGGGCAGGGCTGGAGTGAGTACAAGAACAGCGGCAGTTAGTCCGAGATAGATCTGCTTCATCCTGGTAATTAGTTTATAACGAACTCAGTATTCCCCAATGGCCGCGGCCATGGTTTTCCGGTACTCGGCTCTCCAAATACATTTTGCTTCGTTGTAGGCGATCGCGGCGGCCCATAGCGCGGCAGCGCCGGCCTGAAGGCACCTTGTCAGCCCGAAATGGGAGAGGGCCAGTATGGAACCGCATCCGGCGGTGATGGGCAAGCCCCAGTAGACTGCAACATATCCAAGCGTCATTTGTATACCCCTCGTGCGAGCAGATTTGCGCCGTCCATTCGAGTGCAACGGCGCAGATTTGAGTGTGAGACATTGAGCTGTTTACGGCAATGGGCTGCTGGTTCCAGTACGTACCCAGGGATTGGGACTTTGGTCAAGAAGGTCCAATGAGGCCGCGTCAACACCTTAGGCAGGCGGGGTAAGCTAGCATCATGAGCCTTACCGCCAAAGCCGATAAATTTGGGAAGGTGGAACTGAGTACCCGCAGCGGGTTTTCAAAGAAGCCCAGGCGGAGTTTGCCGCTTATAATCCGAAGGGCGAACTGTGGCCGGAAGAGATACTAGAAGATCGGCGGCGCGAGGTGGAAAGCGAGGAACTCGAATCGTAAATCCGCCCGGAAATCGGAGTCAGCGGAGCTTCATCGGTTTACCGCCGGCTTGTTTGCTGCGCTGGGCCGCGTCCATGAAGGCGAACATCTCCAGCGTCTCGTCATTAGGGACTGGAGGCTTGCCGGTTTGGAAGAACTTAATAATCTCGGATAGCAACGGAACATAGCCGAAGGCTACCTTCTCCGGACTCTGCACGACTGATTTGGGCCGGAAGACAACCGCACCGTATTCGCCGTAGGGACGGAGGGCGCGGACGGTTCCGATCTTTCCATTTTGCCAGCGGCAAGTGATTTCTTCGGCGCTGGAGCCCGAGACTCTGGTCACTTCTTCGCAGCCTGGGCCCATGAGGGCGTATAGCATTTCGATGGGGTGGATTGCGTACCAGGAGAGATCCAGATGATGATGCTCTTCCAGTGGTCCGGGTCCCCAGGTGATGACGCCGGTGGCGTCTTCGAATTTCATGCTGGTGGCGATGGCGCCGAAGCGGAGGCCGGAGGCGCTGAACCAGGGGACGCCGGCGGCCTTGGCGAGATGGGCGATCTCACGTGCATCTTCTAACGTTGACGCGAGGGGCTTATCGATGAACAGCGGCTTGTGGGCGGCGATTACTATCTTCGCTTGCGCGAGATGGACGCGCCCATCGTTGCTCTCCAGAAGCACCGCGTCCACTTTCTTGCAGAGCGTTTCGATATCCGGCGTGAATTCAACCTTCCAGGTGGTCTGTAGCTCTTCCGCGAATTTGTCGACGCGGTTGCGGCTCTCCGGAATGTCCTGACTTCCGCCTTTATAGGCGGCGACGACGCGGGCTCCGGGAATGTGGTCTTTATTGGCCGGGTCGTTCAGGACTTTGGTGAACGCGACCGCATGGGATGTGTCAGTGCCGATGATTCCGAGCCGAAGATCGGCGCTGAATGCGGATACAGACGCGAGCAAGAGTACCGCCAGGAGTTTCATGAAACGCATTGTACACTAGTGCTTTCGGTGGACCTTACTACCCCATTAACATACGTGAAAGGTGTTGGACCGGGCCGGGCGACGATGCTTGAGACCAAAGGACTGACTACAGTTGAGGATCTGCTGGCATATACACCGCTCCGGTATGAGGACCGCAGCAATCTGAAACCGATTGGGCAGCTTGCGCCGGGCGAAATGGCGACGGTGATTGCGGAGGTGCGGTCGGGCAAGGTGGTATCGTTCCGGCGGAAGAACCTGGGGATCTTTGAGGCGGTGCTGGAGGACGGCTCGCGCGAGCGGCTGGTGGCGAAATGGTTCAACAGCGCTTATCTCGCGGACAAGCTGGTGCCGGGTGTGAGGCTCGCGTTGTATGGAAAAGTCGAGCTGGATAATTACACCGGAGATCTGGTGTTGAAAAGTCCGGAGCATGAGATTTTGACGGGGGACGACGAGGAAGGCGAAACGTCGTTGCATACGGGCCGCGTGGTTCCGATTTACGAGGCTTGCGGGAAGATCACGACTCGTATTTTTCGCGCGATTCTGAAGCGGGTTCTGGATTCGATGGGGACGTTGGACGATCCGCTGCCGGTGGAGATCCGGGAGAGATTGAAGCTGATGGATCGGTCGGCGGCGGCCCGATTTATTCATTTTCCACCGGAGATGGAGGACTTGCGGCTGCTGAATGAGTTTCGATCTCCGGCGCATTACCGGATGATCTTCGAGGAATTCTTTTGGCTGGAGTGCGGGCTGGCGCTGAAGCGGGCGAAGGCAAAGAAGCAGACGGGGATTGCGTTTGAACTGAATGACCGGGTACGCGAGCGGATCAAGGCGATGCTGCCGTTCAAACCGACCGGGGCGCAGAAGAAGGTGCTGGCTGAGATCGCGCAGGATATGGCGATTGGGCATCCGATGAATCGGTTGCTCCAAGGCGATGTGGGGAGCGGGAAGACGCTGGTTGCGGCTGAGGCGGCGATTATTGCGATTGAGAATGGCTATCAAGTGGCCGTGCTTGCCCCGACCGAAATTTTGGCTACGCAGCATTTCTTCTACTTCAAGAGTCTGTTCGCGAAGCTTGGGTATGTGGTGGTGCTGCTGACGGGGTCGTCTACGGCGCGAGAGAAATTGCAATTGAAGAAGCTGCTGGCGGCGGGGCTAGTGCATGTGGCGATTGGAACTCATGCGCTGTTGGAGCCGGATGTGGAGTTTCAAAAACTGGGGCTTGCAATTGTGGATGAGCAGCACCGGTTCGGCGTGATGCAGCGGTTGAAGCTGTTTGAGAAGGGCCGGCATCCGGACATTCTGGTGATGACGGCGACGCCGATTCCGAGGACGCTTGCGCTGACGGTCTATGGGGATCTGGATACGTCGGTGATCGATGAACTGCCGCCGGGGCGGAAGCCGATTCAGACGAAGCACGTAACGGACGACCGGGTGGAGCAGGTTTACAGCTCGCTCAAGCGGCAGATTGATGCGGGGCGGCAGGCCTACATCGTTTATCCGGTGATTGAGGAATCGGAGACGACGGCGATGAAGGCGGCGCAGCAGATGCATAAGCAGCTTTCCGAGATTGTGTTTCCACAGTTCCGGGTGGGTCTGCTGCATGGGAAGCTGCCGCCGGATGAGAAGGAATCCATCATGGCGGATTTCAAGCGCGGCGAGATTCAGATTCTGGTTGCGACGACGGTGGTGGAAGTGGGCGTGGATGTGCCGAATGCGAACGTGATGGTGATTGAGCAGGCGGAGCGGTTCGGGTTGGCGCAACTGCATCAACTGCGCGGGCGCGTGGGGCGCGGGGCGGAGCAGAGTTACTGCATTCTGGTGACGGGGAAACTGAACCAGACCGGGCGCGAGAGGATTCGGACGCTGGTGGAATCGAGCGACGGATTTTATATCGCGGAGATGGACATGAAGCTGCGGGGTCCGGGGGAATTCTTTGGCACGCGGCAATCGGGACTGCCGGCGCTGCGGATTGCGAATATTCTGCGGGATCAGGAGATTTTGGAAACGGCGCGGAATGAGGCGATGGGATTTATTGAGAACCCGCCGGCGCCGGAAGATTTGTGGCAGGCGGTGATGTATATCCAGAATCACTGGCAACGGCGCTATGGACTGGTGCAGGTGGGGTGATGCGATGCGTGTGATTGCGGGAGAGTTCCGGAGCCGTGTGCTGAAGACGTTGCCGGGGCTGGATGTGCGGCCCACGCCGGACCGCCTGCGGGAAGCGCTGTTCAACGTGCTGGGCGCGAGGATGGAAGGGTGTGTGTTTTTGGATGCGTATGCCGGGACCGGGGCGGTGGGGATTGAGGCGTTGAGCCGGGGGGCGGGGCGGGTGATTTTTCTCGAGAAGAACCGGGCGGCTGTTGCGGTGATTCGCGAGAATTTGAAGGCCTTGGGGATTGCGGATCGGGCGGATGTTGCGTTCGGGAAGACGGCGCCGCTGTTGAATAAGTATCGGGCGGATGTTGTGTTTTTGGATCCGCCGTATCCGTTGGAGAACGAGTATGGCGCTGCGCTTGGAGTGTTGGGCGACGCGCCGCCGGAGCTTGTGGTGGCGCAACATGCTTCGCCGTTTGAGTTGGAGGCTGTTTATGGGCGATTGCAGCGGTATCGGGTTTTGAAGCAGGGGGAGAATAGCTTGAGCTTTTATCGGCCATAGAGCCCATACGGTTTAGGCGGTGGCATTTCGGATGGGCGGTGTGATTCCCACGGCGCCAGTTCTACGCCGACTATGCGGTCAAGTAGCGCCGACTCAGTCATCACTATGCCGTCAGGCAGGACCTGGAGTAGTTGTTTCGAGACTGATATTCGACGTTTTATCACATTCCACGTCGTCGCCGCCGCTCAAAACTACCTTCGCCGCCCGTTGCAAAAAGGACCCTTTGTGAAGCACATAACGCCCGACAATACCAACTCGGAGGAACAGATGCGGTCCCGTCCATGCGGCTAGCAATCGTCTTCGGCATCACATTCCGCAGGCGTACGCGCCGCAGGTTGGGGCTAAATCCCTCAAAGGTGGTAAACTCTCCGACTTCGACAATAGTATGACTGAAGAAATCGCAAGAATACTCAAAGAGCTTCGTACAACTGGGCAGACTGGTTTCTTCGTCCTGCTGATAGCCTTAACCGCAATCATTGTAGCTGCGGTCTGGCTGATTTGGTTGCAGCGCGAATCCATCAAGAAGTTGTTCTCTATTCGGGACCAATCGGCCTCGTCGACATCAGTGCCGGGAGTACTCTAGTGAAGAGTTCCATTTCGCCGAACCAAACCACGGTGGCAAATGTTCTGATCCCGTAAGTCCACAGGGGGGCCCTTGTGAAACCGAGGGCTCCCCGTTACGGCGGAACGTCTCCGGATGCGAGCTCGCAGGCTGCCTTCATGAAATTGACCTGCCTGACGATGACGGGTTTGGATTGGGTGCACGACTAGAAAATGAGGGATCAGGCGGTCCTCCGCTCTGAGCGACGCTCCAGTAATCTTGAAACCTGCCACTTAGTTTGGCACAGCGAAGAGCGATGATCGCGTTGGCCCCCGCCACGGTCCAGTGCATCCCGG
>JBBPYD010000179.1:0-14215 GCA_038200305.1 Bryobacterales bacterium | reverse complement strand
TGACTGCACTCAAGGAGGGCGCCAGCGGCGCCTGGCGTCATTACGCCCGTCGTGGACTCGTGATAGCCCAAGCCGCTTTCGCGGTGATGCTGGTTATCGGAGCGGGTTTGCTAGTTCAGACAGTCTACAACCTCACGAGGATCGATGCAGGATTTGACCGGTCGCGGCTGGTGACGTTCTCGATGACATTGCCAATGGCGAATTCAGATCCCGACACACGCGCGCAGGCATATCAACGCGTCCTCGACAGGCTTCGCTCCGTACCGGGCGTGCTGGGTACGGTTGCCATGTCGGGTCTGCCGCCGAATCGAACTCCAGATGCGATCGCTACTCCTATCGGGAACTACACCTCCGACGATGGCAGGCCCTTTGAAATCATCGACTACTACCAATTCGTCATGGGCGACTATTTCGGGACGATGGGCATCCCGATCGTCGCCGGGCCGCGGCTTCGAGCGCACCGACAACGCGTCGCAAGGCAAGGTGGCCATCGTCAATGAGACTTTGGCGAAAAGGATCTGGAAGGGGCAGAACCCGATTGGCCAGCGTTTGCGGCCTCCGGGTGGTTCGTTTGGCGCTACCGATGATGTCTGGCATACGGTGATCGGAGTAGCCAAGGACGTCAGGCAGCGCGGGGTGGAGCGCCCGGCAGGAACTGAACTTTACATATCCCTTGACCAGCACCGTGTCTCTCCCCCGAGTATGAATGTGGTGATGCGGACGACTCTGCCAACGGCCACACTCTCAGGGACGATCGAGCGAGTGGTTCGCGAAGTGGACGCCGCGGTTCCCGTCGTGCGGCTTCGCAACATGGATTCGGTGTTCGCCGAATCGATTCGCCGGCCGAGACTCCTGGCGCAGCTGTTGGGCGCTTTTGCCGGACTGGCGCTGCTACTGGCAGCCATCGGCACTTACGGTGTGCTCTCCTACATGGTTACGGAGCGCCGGCGCGAGATCGGCATTCGGATCGCCCTCGGTGCAACTCGCTCCCACCCGACAGATACCGCGACGATCGCCTTTGTGATCGCGACGATTACGGCCGTGGCGGTGGTCGCCAGTTGGCTGCCGGCGTGGCGCGCATCGCGGCTAGACCCGAACGTCGTGCTCAGAGATGAGTAACAGCTGAGACGCTCTATTACGCCATACTGCTATTTTCCTAGGTGGATCGTCGCTACAGGAAGTTGAGGCCTGTGAAACCACGCTTCCGGAAGGTGGCGTTGAAGACGGGACCGATTACCCGCGATCAACGGCGAGGTGTTTACCAATCCCTTCTACGTCGCCTGCGTTGCTTCGGTGGACCGGAGGTCCTGAGTTTCGGCGTTACGATCATGCCCCCGGCAAACCCGCCGCCCGCCCGCAGCAGCATCATCAGAGCCGTGGCATAAAATCGAAACTGCGCGGAATAAGGGTACTGCGCACTTTCCCGGTCCTCAGGACGCCTTATGGCGGGCAGAAGCCGTCCAAAACGGGCGGGAAGTGCGTGGTAAGCAGCCGAAGGTGCAGTTTGCGGCTGGCAGAAATTGTTTCCGGGACGGTGCGGTTTCTGGAGCAAGCACCATCTTGGGTAATAATACGTGGTTGAGTTGGATCGAATCCTGGAGGCCACGGGGGGGCTCACGGGTGGCAAACCCTTAATGGAGTTTTCGGCAAGGAGGAGATGCGAATGTAGGACTGGCTGAGCGCGATGGACGGCTTCGAACTGTTTGCCGGTGCCGGCCAGGAGTTGGATGAGGCTGGCTTCACCATCGTTCCGGGTCCGGTGCCGCCCGAGGACCTCGCTCACCTGAGTGCCGCCTATAACCAGCGCCGCTCCCGATGACATCAAAATTGCGAGTTCGACTACCCGAGTCAGAGACTTCGTCAATCGTGGCCCGGAGTTCGACAGTCTCTACCTGCACCCGCCCGTTCTCAAGGCATGTTGCCGCATAATCAACGAGCCTTTCAGACTCAGCACGATGCACGCCCGCACGCTACGGCCAGATCTGCCGGCTCAGAATCTTCATGTCGATTTCGAGCGCGGCAGTTACGGCTGGACAATGGTCGGTTTCATCTTCATGGTTGACGAGTTCCGAAACGACAACGGCGCGACTCGTTTCGTGCCAGGCTCACACCTGTGGTCCGCAGTTCCAGACCTGCTGGGCGACCTCAAGGTAGACTATCCTGGACAGGTTCTGGCGTGCGGTCCGGCGGGCTCCATGATCGTATTCAACGGGTGGTCCGTTTGGCATGGACACACAGTGAATCGCTCTGGCCAGCCTCGACGCTCGATACAGGGTGCCTATATTCGCCGTGACGCAGAGTCGGGGGAAAACCTGCCTGCGCGCATGCTTTCTGAAACGCTCTCTCGCATTAGTCCATTGGCTAAGCACCTGTTAGCCGTCCAGCCGCTTTAATCGCCGCCGAGTCTTCCTAATAACCCACCACAAAACGGCGCGGCGTTCAGCAGTTGCTTGGACGCAGTCTGCCTTATGCTATCCTGCCACTGTCTCGAAAAACTTCCATGCCTTGCGGGCCGCCACGTCCCATCGAAAGTGAAGGCTTGCCCGCTCCGCTGCCCGGCGGCCATAATCTTCGCGTGCAGCCGGAGACAAAAGAAACTTCCTGAGAGCGGCGCTTAGTTCAGCGGCGCTTCGGGGTTCCACAAGGATCGCCGTATCTCCGGAAACTTCCGGCATGCTCGAACAATTTGAGGTAATCGCCGGCACACCGGCAGCCATTGCCTGGGCGAGCGGAAGGCCGAAGCCCTCGTAGAGCGAAGGATAGGCGAACACAGCGGCACCGGCGGTGAGAGCGGGCAGGTGATCTTCTGGAACATAGCCCAGGTATCGTGTACCATGCGTGCCCGCGTGCAGCCGGGCCATTGTTTCGGCCCTGCACCAACCTTGCGGGCCGGCCAAGACGAGTTCGAACTCGCCGGCCATCGGCGGCCAAATCGACTCCCAGGCTTCCAGCAAGAGGTCTATATTTTTGCGTGGTTCGATTGTACCCACGTATAAAACATATGGCCGGTTCAAACCATACTGCCGCCTCATTTCCGTCTTGGCTTCCTCTGGCACACAGAAGAAGCTCTCCGATACCCCTGGATGAATGACAGTAATCTTGTCTTCGCGCATGCCCAGAAGCCGGATCGCATCCTGGCGGGAGCTCTCAGAAATTGAGATTGTGCCGGCTGCGCGCTTCATGATCTGTTCGGAAAAGTATTCTGTGGCTTTCACGTTCTCAGGCGTGTGCGTCTCCGGCATCATCGAGCAGGTCATATCGTAAAGAGTAGTCGTGAACCTGGTCCTCTCCGGCCTCCTCTGCATTTGTTGGGATACGTGAAAGACGTCTGGCCCGCCAAGTACCTGATTCTGCAGAAACTCGTGGGCATTCACAATACCGTAAGAAATCAGACGGACTTTGTTGATCCACTTGTTACCGTTGGCTTTTTCGTGTTGAAGCGGTCCTAAATCTTGTAGAAATGGGTACAGCGATAAATCGTGTGGACTGGCATTCCGCTGAAGCGCGAGAATCCAGTTGTAAAGATAGGTTTTGACCCCGGCGCTGCGAAGGAGCGTTGGGGTCGCGTCAACAATGACGCGCACAGCCGTGTACCATCCGCTCTTCTAGCAGGGTTCTGCTATTATCAATGCTGAATTCCATCGTGCCGTCCAGATCGACGATCAAGCCTGATTTGCAACCATACAAGTAGTGTCACACGCCCCAAAAAATAACAAACTGCGGATCCTGTCTGAAGTCTTTCTGGAATGCGGCCCTGGCGCGAGCGAGCTGCCTCCTTTATCTCCATTTTTGAAACATCTGGCGCTGGCTCATGGTTTTTGCGACCGCCAATCCTGGAGTGAACCTCAGGGCCGTATTGAGTTTGTTTTATGGTATCTTCACAACCTGCACAGAGAACGCCGCCCTCATCAGTGGCCTTTGCCGGCGGAATTACTCGAATGGCTCAATGAGCCGGCGCTGGATTTGACCTCTAAGATCGGAACCATTCCCAGTCTGAGAGGGGATCGGCCATGCGCAGCTAAAAAGAACCTGTCCCGTCTAATGGAAATGGTTTGGCGGCGGTATTCACCTGCCGTTCAAATACAGAAAGCTCCCGAGTTTTACGGATTTCTCGCCTGGTACGCATTTGAGATCGTTCCTGAGTGGAATTTGCCACCGGCATTATTGCCGGAGTCCACCATAGCGCTTTTGAACTTACCCGCGTTCACTCACGATCTTCCAATTACTGTCGGCATGTTGCTGCGTGAAGAGCGTAAGCGGACTGCCTTCAGTCCGTTGGCTGAAATGTCACAAGAAGAGCTTTTCGCCTTTGCATACGCTGCCGTTTTAGACTTGGTGGATTGTGGCGATCCGCGATTGATTCCAGAATATGTATCTGCGTTCTGGCGATCCAAGCCGATCGATAGCAGGCCCGATTTGACGAGTTTCGAATACGTCACACTCAACGCCTACGGACCCAACGGCGTCACGGGACTTGAAGCCTCTAGCCAGTGGCTTGCCGGCGATTTTCTGAAGACTCGCCCTGAAGCGCAAATTCTCTTCTCTCGAGATCTGGAAAGAGATTTACCCGCACAAGCCGGATTGCCCGGAAAGCCCGCCGAAAGCAGCGTTATCAGCTATCGCGATCACCATACAATCAGCGGTATCACCAGAGCGGGACGGCAAACGTTGGAAGCGATCACGGCATCGGGAGTTGCAGCGATTGATCTTGATTTTGCGCTCCCAAGAGACAGAATGGAGGAAGAAGCAGAGTACAACGGGTCTATCTTTAGCAGCTCAAAACGCAATCTTCACCTGCTCACTCTCAACCCCGAACACTTGGCGGAATGCGTTATTACTAACCTGGCGAGAATTCGGGAACAGGACTACATCATCGGCCAGTTTGCCTGGGAACTGGATGAAATTTCGCCAGTTCACGACTGCGGAATTCAGCTTGTCGATGAGATTTGGGTTTCCAGCCAGTTCCAGGCCGATGTGTATTCACGTAAAGCCAAAAAACCCGTACTAAACATGCGCCAAGCCCTCGCTCCAAAGCCCGCCGCGCAGTTGTCGCGACCGGATTTCGGATTGCCAGAAAAAGATTACCTGTTCTTTTTCAGCTTTGACGCACTCTCAATTATTGAACGCAAGAACCCCTTGGCGATTCTAAAAGCCTTTCAACAAGCTTTCCCAGACAGTACCGAGAAGGCAGGGTTGGTGTTGAAAACGCGCAATGTCGAGAATGCACCAACGGAAAGAGACCGCCACCACTGGCAGGAGGCACTGGCGTACATTCAACAGGATGCGCGGATTAGAGTCATAGACACCACTCTGCCGGATGAGTCTATCTCAGCGCTTTACTTGCTAACCGACTGCTACATTTCGCTCCACCGGTCCGAAGGATTTGGCTTTGGGCCGGCCGAAGCTCTGTTCCACGGTAAGCCTGTCATCACAACCGCCTATTCTGGCGTATGCGACTTCTGTACAGAAGATACGTCCAAATTAGTGGATTATGATCTAATCCCCGTTCCACCAAAACAGTATCCATTTGTAGATACAGAGAGCCGGTACGTCTGGGCTTCCCCAAACATTGAGCAAGCGGCTCGCTATATGCGTGAGCTTTTTGACAATCCGGATCATGGGCGTCAGCTTGGAGCAAATGGCGAGCGGCTTATGAAACGAGAGTACAGCCTGGAAGCGTTTGGGGAAAGATGCAGCGCCCGAATCGCCGGGTTGGGGTTTTAAGCGCGATTCGGCACTGGCATGTCTGGTATCCGCTCCAATTCGAATACCTACCTGATCGAGGGACCATTTGAGACAGACTACAGCCTCGCGATCGTCAATCGAAATCTGGCGTACGCACTCTTAAAACTGGGTCAACCCATACGGCTTCATCAGCGGGACAATACAACAAACTATGCCCCTGGCCGTGACTTTTTAGAAGCCCATCCGGCACTTGCGAAGCTCTTTGTGCGGGACGGCCTCAAAGGGAGTTTCAACAGCATTCATTCCCGAAACATTTATCCCCCGTTTACGGACGCCATGGCGAGTAAAGTTCGATGCGTCCACTGCTACGCCTGGGAAGAATCCATATTTCCCAATACCTACCGCGATGACTTTAATAACGGACTCAATGCGATCACGGTCACTTCACAATATGTCAGGCAGGTACTTTACCGGAATGGCGTCCGAATCCCCATTTACGTGGTAGGCAACGGAGCCGACCATATCCTCGGAACGCCGCCTGCACCCGTTGACTTAGTGAAGGACAGGTTCACTTTTCTACACATTTCATCCTGCTTCCCACGAAAGGCCCCCGATGTTCTGGTGGATGCATTCTGCAAGGAGTTCCGAAGCCGTGAGGACGTTCAGTTGGTCATAAAGACCTTCCCGAATCCGCACAATCAAATCGACCAGATCGTCTCAGAGGCATGTGCGCGTTACACAAACCATGCTCCCATTGAGATGCTTCCGGCCCCCTTGATATCTGGTCAAATTCGGTTCTTGATCGAGAACTCGGATTGTATTGTGTCTCCCAGCCGGGGAGAGGGGTTTGGGCTTCCCATGGCTGAAGCGATGCTGCTTGGCCGTCCCGTAATTGCCACCCTGCATGGCGGACAGGCTGACTTAGGCGGCCCGGAATCCTGCTGGCCCGTGGATTTTGAACTCGTGCCGGCCAAAACTCATTTAACGGAAGGGCGGTCCCTGTGGGCTGAACCTTCCGTTGACTCCTTGCGCCGGCAGATGCGAAGCGTTTACCAGGCCAGTAGCTTCGAACGCTCAGACCGTACCGGGCGCGCCCGCCTGCATATCGCGGCCAATTTCACTTGGGAGCAAGTGGCGAAGAAACATTTGGACATATGGAACAGCATGTTGGAAAATGATCCCATCAGTCCAAGTTTGCAGCCCGTTTCAAACCCAGTGCATCACATCGGCTTTATTTCCTCATGGAATACCAAGTGTGGGATCGCCGAGTATACCCGGTATCTGGCGGAAAACCTGAGCCCGGACTGCCGTTATTCTGTATTCGCCGATCGGGCTACCGGTCTTGTGCGTCCGGATGGCGGCATCGCGATGCGTTCCTGGTCTCAGGGTGCAAGCGATCCCGAATCTCGCCGCGAGTTGGAACTGCTCATCCATCAGATTCACGGGCGGGGTGTGGATGTGGTCTCGCTACAGTACAATTTCGGTTTTTTTCGTCCATCGGCAGTGGAATACCTCCGGCGCGAGTTGGCGTCGAAGGGCATCGGCCTGGTCGTCACTCTGCACTCAACCAATCACGAGACGTTCGGCGAGCTTGCACGAGTACTGGAACGATGCGCTTTGACCATTGTCCATAGAACGGCGGATCTGAAGGAACTCAAGAATTTTGGCGTGACCCGATCCGAAATTCAACAGCAGGGCATCCACGCGCCCGCGCACATCCCTGCCCGCGAATCCCTTGCAAGCAACACAAGAGCCGCTTTTACGGTCGCCTGCTTCGGTTTCTTTTTACCTCCCAAAGGAATACTCGACCTGCTGCAGGCATTCGAAGCCGCAGCGAGGGTCAATCCCGTGCTGCGGCTCAAACTGCTCAACTCGCTCTATCCAGCACCTTCGTCGTTATCCTACGCCGCCGAATGCGTCCGCTTCATTCAACGGCGGGGGTTGGCAGGGCGTGTCGAACTTTGTACCGATTTCCTGGACGATAACAGCATCGTTCAAGGCTTGAGCGAGGCCGATCTCATTGTCCTTCCTTATACGCATTCATCTGAATCGTCGAGTGCGGCAATCCGTCTTCCCCTGGCATCCTTGACGCCGGTCTTGTGCTCCGGCCTGACTATTTTCGACGAGTTCCGCGAGGTAGTTCACCGGTATCGCGCTGGAGATGTCTTTGAGTTGGCGAATAGAATCATTGACCTCTCTACAAAACCATCGGAACTCGCCGCTTTTACAAATGAGCAGCGCAAGTTGGTCGAGCAACTTTCCTGGCCCAAGACATCCGCTCAGTTCTACAAGCTTGTTTCACAATGCGGCAAGCCGTCCCAAGCGGCTTCATCATAATAGTGAGATGCGGATACCGGATTTGGAACGGCTCGATCGTATTGCAGCAACGCTAAGAAGCGGTTCGAATGGGCCATTGCGATCGGCCAATTATCTTAAACAGTTTGAGAGTACGCTTAAAAAAAGCGACGAGTATCATCACCGAGTTCTGGTCGGAAGTTTGTTGGCTGGTATAACGCCTCCAGCACCCCGGACTTTAAGAGCCGGCGTTGGGGCGGTGTTAGTTCGAGTCGTTCAGCGTTCGATTTTCTGGTTCACTCAACAGGTTCAGGAATTTCAGAAGGCGACAGCGGAGCGCATTCAAGAGCATGCGCAGTTGCTGCGCGCGCAAAGATCGGAGACCGCGCAATTGCGGGAGCGGGTTGAGGAGATGGAGAAGACTGTAAAGCAGCTTTCCGAGACGCTGGCGCAATTAGCAAATTGTGAAGAAAATAAGTAAGAAGCAAGCAAAGGGGCGTCCGGCTACCCGTTCCATTCGTGCCGGTAGCACTATCCTGAAGGCCGGTCCACCGCCGCCTCCTGAACTCAGTACGTCCGGCCAGAGTTCTATATACAAGAGCGCCGTGGCAATCGCGTGGATCGGGTTTCTGCTTAGCCTCTGGTTTTTATATTGTCAACTATCCTCGGCGAGCCCCGAAACTTTGAAGGTTTGGGTTTCGAGTGACACCTTGTACCCGGTCAACGTCTTTACCGATATTTTCATAGACCGGTTCCCGCTATCTGGCTGGCGCTTTTCCATCGCTCCAGTCTGGTTTCCAGATCTCGCCCTTGCCGGACTGTTTTTCGCTCTGACTCGAAATGTAGTGACGGCGACGTTGTTGGCTGGATTTGCCCAGATTCCGCTCATGATCGCCGGATTCCAATTGATTCGGGGGGCGATCGGTATCGGAACCTCCGCCGTTCAGGACGTCTTCTTACTAACTGCCGGAACTCTCGTCACCATCTACGCGGCCTTTGCTCCTGGATTGGGCTATCCGTTTGTCTATAAATTCTTCCTGCCTCAGACCCACGTCGGCACTCTTCTGCTGATCTTGTACTCGCTGGGATTGGGGCTGCTCATTATCAAGAACAATCGGAGAAGAATTGGCCGGATCGCTCTGATTGCCGCTTACGCCGGGCTCTGCTTATTAGGCGGAATGAGCAATCTTCTGTTTTTCCCCGAACTACTGGTGCCGCTTTCGATATCGGTTTGGCTCGCCGTGCTCCTTCGCATGTTAACGTTCCGGCCGTCTTTTTTACCGGTTGTCATAGGATGGGCATCCGCCATCATTGGCGCAATCTTGAACCGAGTTTTATTCGACACCACAAAGGTGACAACACAGGCTGGCTTTTCATATGAACGCGCTGTCATTTCCCTGGACACATTCGCGAGCGGCATGCTTGTCAATCTGCGGACGATGGATGGGATCCACCTGCTTGCACTCCTCTGGACGCTTATCTGCCTCGCCTATCTCCTGCGTACATTTCGAAACTCAGGCTTGAGGGCGGGCGCGAAAGCCGGCTCTAAGCGCGCATTAACGGCGGTCTTTTTCTCCTCATGTCTGTTATCCGGCTGGATCGGCGCGGCTGCGATCATCGCCGGCGGCAGTGACGGATTATCCGGATTTAAGGATTACGTGTGGTCCCTGCACTATCTGCCTTCTTTGTTTCTTCTTCCACTTTTTGGTGTTCCCCTTGCTCTTTCGTGGGCCCTGCCATATGCCGGGCGGCCTTCCTTGGTGAAAGGTGTGGTGATAACACTTGCTCTGATCGCTTTCGCCGTTCCAGCTTTTCTTTTAGCTTCCACTGAAAGGCCACACAACTCAATAGCACACTATGCGCCACCTCTCGTGAGGTATATGGACGGCCTCGCTGTAAAAGAAAATCTTAAATATGGCTTGGCGGGTTATTGGCAGGCCCGGCCCATCACGATGCTATCTACACGAGGACTACGTGTGTACGCAGTGGATGGAGCGCTGAATCCCCTCCTTTGGGTCAGCAATCGACTCTGGTATTCCGAGGAGTTGGGGAACAGGAGCATACACCCTCCCGTCGATTTCGTAATTCTTGACGACCCCTTGTGGAAGTTATCCAGGGAAGGAGCGGTTCGTGCTCTTGGACAGCCCAGAACGGAATTAGTATTTCAGGGTACTCGGGTGCTAATCTATAAAACGCTTGTTCGCTGAGGGCTTATACTTCAACATCAACGTTTTCTAAAAAATAAGAATATGGATGTCCATTGGACGTTCCCGTCGTTGAGGATCACGTGGCGCCGCAGGCGATGCACACCGGCCGGCAGGTTAATAGAATCGACAAGATATTCGTATGGCAGTGTTTGCCAATCGATTTCCGAAACGAGCTCGAGATCCGGAGAAGCATCAATAAGACACCTCTCCAAATCGTCTTGGTTGAAGTACTCAGGATGATGATATTCAGGCAATAGGAGATACTCGGTCGCAAGGGCGACAATTCCACCGGATTTAGTTACCCGTGCCATTTCGCGCATCGCCCTGGTGGCGGCAGTGTGTCCACCGAAATGCTCGATACTCGAAAGACTCCAGCAGAAGTCGAATTCTGCATCACTGAACTTAAGATCTGTGCCACTACCGACGACAAACCGTATCCGCGAGTAATCCATCGGCTTCGGGCACCACCGTTCGGGATGCCGAATAACATCGGCATCCGCCTCCCTTCCGCCTGTCTGCGTCCATTGATCGTTTCCGTACAAATCGACCGCTACGACCTCACCGATCCGATCTCCAAGGTAAAAAATTAATGGCTCCCTGCCGGCGCCCACCCCGAGTCCTTTAGCCGTCCGGTGGAGTGCGCCGAGTTCGCCAAGACCGTAGATGCAATGTGTCCACTCCCACCCTTTCCGATAGATATGCCCCCCGTTGGTGTCTGTGAAAACGTGCTTATCGACCGAATAGGACTCAAGTGCGCGATGAATGGCCCTCCATTTCGGATCCGAATAGTGCGACGGATTACAGAGCTCACAAAGGGGCATAATCAATTATGACCTAGAGTAGTTACTATCGGTCTTCTTCGACTTAGGATAATGTGCCCTCGTTCCTGCCCTGGGTGGCATGTGCCATAACATGACGGGGTCGATTTTGTTTTCATGCGCGGTTGCCGGACGAGCTTTAGCCTTTTGCACTTCAAGACTCAACTTGGATATAAATAGCGCTCATGCACAGGTATCCTGTGTTACAAAATCCCGAACACGCCTTGTATTATTTTGGTAAGCTAACACCTGAATGAGCTGCTACGCTCGTGCGTATGTCGGCGGAAGAGTATCTGCCAGTAGTTGAGTGGACTGAAAGAGCCTAATGACGTTCCATGGAGATCTTAATGATGAAGTGGTCTTATTGTTTGCCAATACCTATGATGCTGACGCTATTGACGCTACCAGCTTTAGCCCAGGAGGCAATTGATCCGCCTCTGAAGGACTGGCCTGTCGCGGCTTACTGGGCGCCATCTTCCTCCAATGGAGAAAGATCGATAAAAGGCCATGGAAAGAGCGAGGGAGATGCCAGAGAGGCTGCCAGCATACCCAATGCTGTTACTGGCGCCACGAGGCCGCTGTCGTTCATCGCTATAACGCCGTGCCGCCTGGTCGATACACGGGTGCAAAATGGTGCGTTTGGGGCCCCGTCACTCTCACCTTTTGGAAATCGCGACTTTCCTATTCCGTCGCAGCCGACGTGCGCGGTTCCATCGACAGCTCTCGCCTATTCTTTGAACTTCACTGTGATCCCTGCCAAGACGTTGGATTATTTAGCTGCTTTTCCTGCACTTACGCAGTGGTCGGGAGTGTCTACGTTGAATGCACAGCAAGGAGGGGTTGTCGCCAATGCGGCGATCGTGCCCGCCGGTACCAACGGAGCGATTACAGTGTTCGGCACTCAAACAACGGATCTGGTGATCGACATCAATGGCTACTTCGCTCAAAGTGGAAGTGGAACTGGAAGCGCGATTGCGCTTAGCGGAATTGTAAATGCTAATGGGAGCCCCTCGGTGCTGCCAGTTGGAGCCAGCGTCACCCATCCGGGTACAGGCCAATATGTGATTACATTCCCAGCGGGAACCTTCGGCCCTGGATCGAGCACTTCCTTTCCCGTTCCTTTTTTCTCTCCTCTCGGGACAGCAACCACCACAACTATTTCAGCCACGACGAATGGCAACGGTACATTTCAGATTACGGTAAATTGGACGGCGGATACCGCGTTCTACTTTTCTGTTATCCAAAACTGACGCTGCGGTTCACCAGCAGGGCCGGAGTTAACTCTTTTCGAGCAGCGCCTGAAATTTGGGAAAATCATTCGCGATTGCTTGCGAGAGCTCGAACAGCTTGGCCAGCAAATCTTCGGGGCCGGAGAAGTCGATCGTCAGACGTACCGGCTTCAAGTCTATTCCTTCAGGGAGACCGGCAAGATGCCGGTCTCGTACATCCGGCGCGGCGGGAATCGCCACGCGGCGCGCGGCTAACTGCTTTCTCGTCTTTTGCAAATCTTCGGTCAACCGCGTTTTTCGTAAGCTCTCGCGCTGGAATGCATCCCCGTTCGCCATGGCTTCCAGCACTTCCATCACCTGGGTGCGATTCACCAAATACGCTCTGCCAATCTGATAGCCCCGGAATTGCTCCATCAGTTGATGCGCCCGCCGCCGCCGCACGCCAAACAGTTTTTCAATCACCGCCCGATCCAGAAACGGAGTATCTTCCAGTATCCGCAGTTCCTCCAGGATCTCCGGAATTCGCAACAGCCAACCAGATTTTGCCGGCATTCGATTTCAACCTCCCAGCACAAGAGAATCCACATCTTTGCGGCTGCGAAAAGCCTTATCGAATGTGACCAGCGTCAAACCGGCGCTTGCCGCAAAAGCCGCCAGATAGGAATCGGCCCAGTCCTTCGGTGAGGGAAGCCGGTTCTGAGCCATGCGGCGGAAAGCCTCGGTGAAACCGGCCGCTTCTGGAATGAAACGGACGCGATCATCGGCGCACAACTCCTCGTAAACTTCCCATGCCTCGGCTTGGCTGCGAACCGCTTTTCCCATTATGGCTTCCGTGGTCAGCAGGCGCAGCAGACCAAGTTGAGTGATCCGCGAGAAGAAAAGGTAGGAATCCTCTTCCTGGTGCAGCCACTGCTTCGCAATCGGATGATGGACATGCCTGCGATAGGCAAGCGCGATCCAGACATTCACATCAGGGAAAAGGGATGATCTCGTAGATCGTCTCATTAGTGAGGTCCAGCGTGCCAGGCTCTCGCGAGTCGATGACCGGTATTTTCATCTGCCGCTTCTGTTGTGGGCGATCCTGCTGCAGCACCTGCTCAACTCCCCGAAGGACCAGTTCCTTCACCGAACACCCCTGGCGCGCCGCCTTTTCTTTGAGCTGCCGGTAAGTGGGCCGTGGGATGTCAACAGTAGTGCGAGTGAACGGGGAGGGTTTCACAATTCGACTCTACCATAAATATGGTTAACCGCCCGTTTTATCGAATTCCATCGCACCCACCGTATTGCCCCCTGGGTCTTTGAAGAAGATAAGATTTCCCACCCCTGGAATGGTCACCTTCTTCATAACGATGTTTCCACCATTCGCCTCAATCGCAGCGGCGATCTCATCCACGGAGGAAACCGAGATTGTACATTCGTAGCCCGTTATTCGCTCTCCAGGTACGATGGCCCTACGTTTCTGTAGCGCCCCTTGCATGCCTGAATTACTTTCATCCCCTGTGTCGATTTTGAAAAACTCCGGTGGACCCCAAGGCTGAAAGCTCCAGCCGAACACGTTCTCATAGAACCGGCGGCTTTCATTTACATCGTCGGCGTTGATCGCAAAATGAGCAATGTTGTTTGGCATTGAGCAACTCCCATTGACTATCCTAAGTGCTTTGTAAAGCTTTGTGAATACATTCCAGCTCAGGTAACAGCGGGGTTGTTCGCAACGCTCTACATGCAGATCCTGACGAAGCGGCCCCGCCGCGGCGCAGGTACACAGGAGAAAAACATGACAAAGAGATTGCTATTAGCGGTAGGAGTGTGCCTGGCCTCAACGATTGGTGTGGGATCTGCCCAAACTTCCGACTTGATAAAGGTGACTCTGCCATTTGCGGTCACTTTTGGGACAGTGACACTGCCGGCGGGTGAATGCACCATTCGCGGCCTGCAAGATCACGGCGGCGCAGCCGTCATTCTCATCCGCTCCTCATCGGGT
>JBBPYD010000178.1:0-14729 GCA_038200305.1 Bryobacterales bacterium | reverse complement strand
GAAGATAAACCAGACACGAAACGCACTCCATGAATTCAACCACCAGAGAAACGATTCCCCGCAGAACTTCCTGCAGGCTCATCTCCCGCACCATGAAACGGCTGATCTTTTGAAAAAGGCACAACTGCTGTTCGGTGCGCTCAAGCCTCTGTTCGAGGTCTTTCAACCTGTTGGACACTGCTCCTATTATCCCTCGATACCGCGCCGAACGCGTTTAGATCTTGTCCAAACCTTCCGTCAGTTCGATGTAGGTCCCAAATGGATCTGTCAGAAACGCCAACGAAATTCCCAGCGCGGGGATCTTCTTATAAGGAACGTTGAACTTAATCCCGCCGGCTTCCAGCTTCTTGCAGAAGGTTTCCAGATTCTTCACTTCGAATCCGATGTGATCGAGCGATCGCCCTTTGGTGGGCAGCGCACTCGCTTCCGCGGCCGAGAAGGTCAGATTCACGCCGGGCAGATCCGCGGCTTCAAACTTTGCCCGCCTGCCGCCAATGGCTCCGAACGTTTGTACGTACCACGCTTTAGTCTCGTCCACATTCTTTGTATAGAAATGAATGTGGTGATTGACGATGGGCGCGGCGATGGCGGTATCTTCCGTCAATTCGATTTTCACCCCATCCGGCCCCATCACCATCACCTGTGTTCCGTTCACGTTATCGTCTACCTTGAATCCCGCCGCGCGAATCCTTTGCGCGTACCCTTTCAAATCCTGCACCTTGAAGCCCACGTGCTGTACGGTTGATTCTTCGGTGCCGCCGGTTGGCTCCGCCTTATCGAGAAACACGAGCACGCCGGGAATTTTCATGACTTCGATCTTGGCGAGCATCACGGGCGTAGCGCCCATCTGTTTCACCCAAAACTGCTTCTGAGCACCCACGTCCCGGACATGCAGATGCAGATGCCCCATGGCCACGCCGGATGAGAACGGAACCACTTGGGCAACACATGGCAATACACACGGGAACACAGCCGCAAGAGCGAACAAAACAAACGCCGATATTTTCACGATGATGACAGCGTATCATGCCCAACGCCGCCGGTACTCACGAAAGCTGTGTTTTTGTGGGTTTTTTACAATTCAATGATTGCCTTTTGCGTTCAAGCCCGTTAGTATAAAACTTCGAGGTAAGCTCCACGCCGTGAGGACCACTACACTTCGAAGGAGTTTGTCCCGCATGTGGAATCGCAAAAGAGACGAAGACGGATCGCAAAGACCGGCATCCCCCCAGCCGGCAGTACAACCACCCAAGGAAGGAAACCCAATGTCATCAATGCCTAATCGCAATTTCGAACCGCCATCCCATGTGCAAACAGGTTCGGCCACTATCGGCAAAGCCGTAATGGTAAAAGGCCAGATTTTCAGCCGGGAAGATCTTATTATCGACGGCGAAGTGGAGGGCACCGTTGAACTTCAAGAACATCGATTGACGGTCGGACCCAATGGAAAAGTGCAAGCGGGAATCAAGGCCCGTGAAATCGTTGTACTTGGCGCTATCCATGGCAACGTGGAAGCTGCCGACAAGATCGATATTCGCAAAGACGCCAAATTGGTCGGCGATATCAAGGCCGCCCGCATCGTAATTGAAGACGGAGCGTACTTCAAGGGAAGTATCGATATCGTCAAGCCGGAACCGGGCAAGCAGCAACAGTCTCATGGGCAGAAGCAACCGCAAGCACAGACTCCGCTCGCCGCAAGCGCTTCCGACAAACGATAGACTTCGGCGGTTTCCTCTGGCACAAGGGAGAAGTCTTTGTTTAAAGACCGGTTGAAGACGATGCTGAGCGGCGAATCCGCACGCGAAACGCCGGCTCCCGCCGCCAGGCATTCCAGTCACGGGGCCAGTGCCGTGCAAGCCACCGGCCCTTCCTACACTCGGCACAGCAATGGTCTGGATCAATTCTTCGCCGGACTGCGCGGCCAGGTCGGCCTCAACATTCTCGACTTTGCAGGGGCAAGCCAGGCCAATGTCAGCTTTATCACTAATCTGGGCCATCGCTTATCTTCGGAAGATTACCTCCGGTCTCTGGAGATTACTTTCGGCGATAAGCAATTCTACGAGAATCAGGACGACCCTGAGCTGGCCGAACGCTTTCTGAACGCCAATTTGAACTTTCCAGATGGACACTTTGACGGTGCGCTGATTTGGGATGCGCTGCAGTTTCTCTCTCCACGGTTGTTGCAGGCCACCATCGAGCGGCTGCGTACCATTCTGCGGCCGAACTCGAGCCTGCTGGCGTTCTTCCATGCGGACGAAAAAGCCGAACAAGTTCAACTTTATAATTACCGCATCTCAGATGAGAAGACGCTGATGCTGACGCCTCGGGGTTCCAGAAGGCGTGCCCAGTTTTTCAACAATCGAGGTCTGGAAAAGCTTTTTCCGGATCAGACAGTCAAATTCTTCCTAACTCGCGACAGCCTTCGGGAAATCATCGTTCGCCGCTAAAATTCAGCGCAAAAGCGGGCGGCGCTGCCTCACCCGGTTATAATCGCTTGAGGAGAATCTATTGCCGCTAGAACAGGATCCGCTGAGGCAGCGCCTTCTGCGCATTCAGGAAATTGAAGCGTTAGGGTTTTACCCATATGGTCAGCGTTTCGAATTCACTCACACAATCCCGCAGATCCTTGCCGAACAGGGCCAAAAGACCGCTGAAGAGCTTGCAACACCCATCAACGTCCGCATAGCGGGCCGCATTCTTACCATCCGCCGTATGGGGAAAGCCGGCTTTGCGACGCTGATGCAATCTGGCGAGAAGCTCCAGATTTACATCAAGAAAGACGCGCTATCTGAGAAGGATTATGCGCTTTACCAGCTTCTGGATCTAGGCGACATCATCGGCGCCGAAGGCTATCTGTTCCGCACACGAACCGGCGAGCTAAGCGTTCACGTAGAGAAACTGTATTTCCTGGCGAAGACGCTTCTGGCCATGCCGGAAAAATGGCATGGATTGGAAGATGTGGAAACGCGTTACCGGCAGCGTTATCTCGATATGATCGCGAACCCCGAGGTTGGCAAGGTGTTCATTACGCGTGCGAAGGTCATTGCATCGTTGCGCCGCCAACTCGAAGCACGTGGATTCCTGGAAGTGGAAACGCCGATGATGCAGCCGCTGTACGGCGGTGCAACCGCACGGCCATTCGTGACACACCACAACACGCTCGATATCGATCTCTACCTCCGCATCGCCCCGGAACTGTACCTCAAGCGACTGGTGGTGGGTGGCCTGGAGCGCGTCTATGAAATCAACCGCAATTTCCGTAACGAAGGGGTCTCGAAACATCACAACCCTGAGTTCACAATGCTGGAGTTCTATCAAGCCTACACGGATTACCGCGGTTTGATGGACCTCTCCGTCGAACTGCTGCGCCAAACCGCAGTCGATGCGACGGGAAGCTCGCACGTCACCTATCAGAATCATGAGATCGACTTCAATAATATCCGCCGCTTCAGTATGCGGGAAGCGGTGATCGAGTTCTGGAGAGGCGACGATCGCCCGGCAATGGAGCAGGTGAAAGACCCCGAGTGGCTGAATCGGCACTCGCATGCATCCTCCGCCGGCGAGGCTCTGACGGAAATCTTTGAGCGGATCGTGGAACACCAATTAATCCAGCCCACCATCGTCTACGACTATCCGGTGGAGACTTCCCCGCTCTCAAAAAATAAGCGCGAAGAGCCGGAGATGGTGGAGCGCTTCGAAATCTACATTGCCGGAATGGAGATCGGCAACGCCTACACCGAGCTGAACGACCCGCAGGAGCAGCGCCGCCGTTTTGAAATGCAGCTGGCAATGGGTGAAAAGGGTAACGAAGAGGCGCATCGCATGGATGAAGATTACCTGCGCGCGTTGTGCTACGGCATGCCGCCAACCGGCGGCGAAGGCATTGGGATCGACCGCTTGGCCATGGTGTTGAGCAACTCGCGATCCATTCGCGACGTCATTCTATTTCCGCTGCTCCGCCCCGAAGAACCGTTAGGGCTTGCGGGCGATCTGCGCAGCGCCGAATTATGATTGGCGGCTTTGAGCTCTTTGTGGCAGGGCGCTACTTGCGCGCAAAACGCAAGCAGGCCGTCATCTCCGTTATTACCATCATCTCGATTGTGGGCGTGGCGGCTGGGGTGATGGCGCTTGTTGTCGCACTCGCCATTACGAATGGTTTTCGCAATACATTACAACGAAATTTGCTGGGCGCGACTGCACACGTTAGCATTCTTGAGAAGGAGCCAGGCAACGGTATCGCAAATTGGCAAAGCCTGGTTCAGAAGCTGCTAAAAGTGCCTCATGTCGTAAGCGCCACGCCTACTTTATATGACACAGTGCTCTTCGCCGGACCGATCCGGTCGACCGGCGGCATCCTCAAAGGAGTGGAACCGCAGCAGAGCGATATTCTGGCCCATCTCAAACAAGGCTCCATCCGGGGGTTGGAAAGGACGTCCGGCCTGCCTGGCATTATCATGGGTTCGAAACTGGCGCAGAGCACCGGCATGTTGATGGATAGCGTGGTCCACGTGATCAGTCCACAAGGGCAAGAGCTAACCCCGTTCGGACCGAAGGTCAAACAGCACGATTTTCGTGTGGTGGGCATTTTCGAGACTGGATTCTTCGAGCTGGACGCGAACTGGGCCTATATCTCTATTGCGGCCGCTCAAAATGTGCTCTCCGTGGAGGATGTGGTGAACTCCATCGAGCTGAAAGTGGACGATGTAGACCGCGCTCCCCAGGTTGCCAAGGCGGCCGAAGCCGCGCTTGCCAACCCCGCATTGGTGGCCACAAACTGGAAGGAACAGAACAGGCCCATCATGAACGCATTGCGTACGGAGAAGATCGTTACGGTGGTGACCATTGGCCTGATCCAACTGACGGCAGCTCTGAATATTCTGATCGCCTTGATCATGATGGTGATGGAAAAGTACCGGGATATCGCCATTCTGATGTCGATGGGCGCTAAGCATCAGCAGATCCGCAAGATTTTCATGATGCAAGGACTGCTGATCGGGATCGTGGGCACCGCGATCGGACTCGCCTTCGGATACTCCATCTGTTTTTTCGCGGACAAATTTCATTGGATTCCTCTCGACGAGGAAATCTATTCGCTGAGCTATGTGCCGTTCGATTCTCGTTGGCCGGACGCGCTGTGGATCGCGGCAGTCGCGATCGGCGTGAGCTTCCTGGCGACGCTGTATCCTGCGAGAAACGCAACCAGGATTTTGCCAGTGGAGGCTCTGCGATATGAGTAAGCTTCTGCTACTTGCACTCAGGCCTGGTAATGAAGGAGATCTCCCCCATTGTGCGGCATAGCCGGTTTCACCCACCTGCACCGGGTTCCCGATCCCTCGCGCATTCGCGAAGCAACGCGTTCCATCGCGCATCGCGGACCTGACCAGAACGGCATCTATGAATCGCCGCTGGTTTCGCTTGGCGCGGTTCGCCTGAAGATCATCGACCTCCACGGTGGCGAGCAACCGATGCGCAGCGGCGACACCGTGATTGTCTTCAACGGCGAGATCTATAATCATGCGGAGCTGCGCCAGGAACTACAGAACCTCGGCGTGCGATTCGAATCGCGATGCGATACCGAAGTGGTGTTGAAGGCGTTCCTGCAATGGGACACGGAATCATTCCAGCGCTTACGCGGCATGTTCGCTGCGGCGCTATGGTCCGAGTCGAAGCGGCGGCTCGTGCTGGTCCGCGACCGCATGGGCATCAAACCGCTCTACCTGCATCATCGCGGAGACGATCTTTATTTTGGATCGGAACTGAAAACGCTTTTCGCCCATCCGGAAATTGATCGCAATCTCGACCTCAACGGCCTGAACTACTATCTTTCGCTGAACTACGTCCCCGGTCCGTACACCCTTGTGGATGGCATTGAGAAGCTGCCGCCCGCTCACTGGCTCGAATGGAAAGACGGCAAATCGCGCGTGGAACGGTACTGGCAAGCCGCCTGGCATCCGAAGCAATACACACTCGACAGTGCAAAGGAAGAACTGGACCACCTGTTGCGTGCCTCGGTCAAGGAACACCTGGTGTCCGATGTGCCGCTTGGAATCTGGTCGAGCGGCGGCCTGGATTCATCCGCCATCCTGCATTACGCGTCAGAAGGAGCACAAGTTAAGACATTTTCCGTCTCGTTCCGCGGCCGAGCGTTCGATGAGAGCGCTTACTTCCGTGAGACTGCGGCGAAGTACGGCGCCGGTCATCACGAGTTCGACCTCAACCCGGAAGTAGATCTGCAGGAGGCAATCGAACACATTCCGTTCTACTCCGATGAGCCGAGCGCGGATGCCGGCGCGCTACCGGTTTGGTTCCTTTCGCGGATGAGCCGCCAACACGTGACCGTGGCGCTGAGTGGAGAAGGCGCGGATGAATTGTTCGGTGGATACAACACGTACCTGGCGGACCGCTACGCGCGCACAGCCCGCAGGACTCCAGCGTTCCTGCGCCAGGCCGCGCTGACTGCACTTCAGTATTGGCCTCCATCGGATGAAAAGATCAGCTTCGAATACAAGGTAAAACGGATGTTGGAAGGGTCGCTGCTGCCCGCGGAACAGGCGCACCTTTTTTGGAACGGCACATTCTCTGAGACCGGGAGACAATCTCTGCTGCAGACAGCGGCTTTCCGGCGGACGGCGGCGCTTGTTGAGCGCCGGGGAGACACTGGGTATCTGAACCAGTTCTTGCGGCTGGATCAGGCAAATTATTTACCCGATGATATCCTCTACAAATGCGACCGCATGAGCATGGCGCATTCGCTGGAAGTCCGGCCGCCGTTTCTTGACCACCGCATCGTGGAGTTTGCCGCCCGCCTGCCGGAGAATCTCAAGATCCATGGTTCTTCCCTCAAATATGTCCTGCGCGAGCTGATGCGCGATAAACTCCCTTCATCCGTGCTCAATCGAAAGAAGGAAGGCTTCGACATCCCGGCGCACGGATGGTTCCGAACCACGCTGAAACCTCTGCTGCTGGAGACCATTACCGAGCGCGCGGTGAAAGAACTCGGCATTTTTGAATGGAGCGCCGTTGAGGCGATCATGAAAGCACACCTCGAAAGGCACGCCAACTATGGTTATCACCTGTGGGGCCTGCTAACCTTGTTCCTTTGGGTCAAACGATGGGGAATTCAAGCGGCCTCCGTGCCGCGGAGCAAGAGCAGACAATCAAGCACAGCTTCCGTTACCAATTAATCGTTATCCTGTTCGCGGCGGTGGTGTACCTCGGCTGCTGCATCAGTCCGCCATCGCTAATGGACGACGTGGACGCGGTGCAAGCGCAGATCGCCCGCAACATGCTCGATTCCCACGATTGGGTGACGGCCCGGTTGGACGGCGTTGCCTATCTTGAAAAGTCTCCGATGAAGTACTGGATGATGGCCGTCTCGTACATGGTTTTCGGAGTACACGATTGGGCTGCGCGCATTCCGCTGGCGCTTTGTGTAATCCTCCTCTGCTGGGTGACGGCGCGCTTCGGCGCATGGGCCTTTTCCGAACAAGCCGGTCTCTACGCCGGCCTCACGCTCGCTACGTGCCTCGGGCTATTTCTGTTTACGCGAATTCAGATTCCGGATGCGATTCTGACCCTCACCATTACCCTGGCCATGTGGTCGTTCCTGCGCGCGCTCGATGAAGCCGAGCGGAACCCGCGCCTGTGGGCTGCCGTAATGGCGGCGAGCATGGGCGCCGGGCTACTCCTGAAGGGCCTGGTCGCAGCGGTATTTCCAATAGCAGGAGCGTTGATCTATCTATACTTCTCAAAGCAGCTATTCGTTCGAAAAACATGGCAGCGGCTTCACATCCCAAGCGGAGTGGTCATCGCGCTTGCGATTGCCGCTCCATGGCATGTGCTCGCAACCCTCCGCAATCCACCTTATTTCGATTTCACGATGAAGAGCGAGCCGGGGAAATACCACGGCTTCTTTTGGTTCTACTTCTTCAACGAGCACGTCTTTCGATTCCTGAACATGCGCTACCCACGCGATTACAACACCGTGCCGCGTGCGCTATTCTGGGCCTTCCACTTGCTGTGGCTGTTTCCGTGGAGCGTGTTCTTGCCCGCGGCCGTGAAGCTCGACTATAAGCCAGTGGACCGCGCGGGCCGCACGCGGCTGCTCGCCCTTTGTTGGACAGGCTTCCTACTCGTATTCTTTACGTTTTCCACCACGCAGGAATATTATTCGATGCCCTGCTACCCTGCACTTGCATTGCTAATCGGCTGTGCGATGGCAAGCAAAACGAAGTGGATCGCCGCAGGTTCGAAAGTAGCGTGTGCAATCGCGATCGCCGCCGCACTAGCGATCGCGGCCATTTTAACGAGGGTCTGGAATCTTCCAACGCCGGGCGATATCTCTCAGGCGCTGACGCAAAACCCCGCCGACTATACACTTTCGATGGGCCACATGGGCGATTTAACGCTGGACTCCTTCGCCTATTTGAAACTGCCATTGGTGGTTGCCGGACTGGCGTTCCTGGTTGGCGCCCTGGGTACCTGGAAATTCCGGGGCCCGCGGACATTTCTCGCCATGGCCGTTATGATGGTTCTGTTTCTTCATGCGGCACGCTTGGCGCTGGTCGTTTTCGATCCGTATTTGGGGTCGAGGGTTTTGGCCGAAGCGCTGCTGCATGCACCCGGCGGGCAGCTTATCGTGGACGATCAATACTACACGTTCTCTTCCATCTTCTTCTACACGAACCGGCGCGCGCTGCTGCTGAACGGCAGGGTCAATAATCTTGAATACGGCTCTTATGCCCCAGACGCTCCCAATGTATTCATCGACGATGCGAAGCTGAAAGAACTGTGGCCATCGGCCTCACGTTATTATCTGGTAGCCGAAAAGCCAGCGGTGGACCGCCTCGCTTCCGTCGTAGGCACGGGCGCGTTGCACACTGTGGCGGAATCCGGCGGCAAGTTTCTTTTCACCAATCATGCAGATCTGCATTGACGCCACTCCGCTTCTAGTGCGCAGTGCGGGCGTAAAGAATTATATCTATCACTGGATGCATTCCCTGCAGCGCGAGGCGAAGGAACACACCATTACCGCGTACCCACTGCTTGGCGCTGCCGGGGACCTCAATCACGATGCTTCGGTACTCAGTCTTTGGCAGACGATTCCCCGGCTTGCACTGCTCCACCTGATGAACATACGGTTCAACCCTGGACTGGAATACATGATGTCGGGCATCGACGTATTTCACGCTACAAACCAGGTGCACAACCCACCAAAGAAGACGAAACTCACCGCCACGTTGTACGACATGACTTGCCTGTTGATGCCGCAAAATCACACTTCCGGGAATGTTCGCGCCGAGAAGAATTTCGCCGGGAGAATTCTGTCGAAAGCCGACGCTCTCATCGCAATCTCCAATAATACCCGCATGGACGCCGTGAAGCTGCTTGGCCTCGATCCGGACAAGATTACCGTGATCTACCCCGGCGTGCCGCAATCGTTTTTCGATATCACTCCCTCCTGCATTGAACGGGTTTCCCAACAGTACAAACTCAATAAGCCTTACATCTTGTTCGTGGGAACCGTGGAACCGCGCAAGAATCTGGATACATTGTTGGATGCCTACGAACAACTTCCGCCCTCGGTCCGGGACGAGTACGACCTGGTGGCGGCCGGTCCTATCGGATGGGCGGCCGGCAGCACCGTAGACCGATTCGCGGCTGGCATTCCGGGAGTCCGGCATCTTGGTTATGTACCGGAGAACGATCTGCCCGGCATTACGGGCGGCGCGACGGCCTTCGTCTATCCTTCGCTGTACGAGGGATTTGGATTTCCCGTGGCGCAGTCCATGGCCGCAGGAATACCCGTCATCACGTCGAATGTCTCTTGCCTGCCTGAGGTTGCCCGCGATGGAGCTATTCTGGTGGATCCTAAAAGTGTCACTGAACTTCGGGATGCGCTGGTGAGACTGCTTACCTCCCCGGCCCTTCAGCAACAGTTAGCAAGCAGAGGAAAGGAAATTTCAAAGGAGTATACCTGGAAGGTGGCGGCTCGAAAATCAGCGGAGTTCTTTAGCCGTTTGCGGTAAGCTAAACTACTTCGTCACTGAGAAATCCCAAATCTGAACGTTGCCTTTGCCTTCCGTGTACTCAACCACGGCGTACTCACCGGGTTCCATCGGCTTCGTTGGCCAGATTTTATACAGCCCATCTGCAATCTGCTTGCGGAAGATCTCAACGTTATCCTGAACCTCCACCAGCTCCTTGGTCACTGGCATGATGTTCCACGTTTGAACCACCCTGACCGCCTTCCCCGGCTTGAGGCGGAGAATGCCGAAGCGCTCTTCAGCGGCAAGCCGGATGTAAAAGTCTGGACGATCGTTCGCGATGGTCAAGGCCGCTTTCGTGCCGTCCAACTCCACAGTAGATTGTCCTGCCACGATCGGGATGGGGCTCATCGCCTTCAACACCGAGCGGCGTTTGTTATTCACAATCTTCATTTCCGCCAACTTCAAAACCTTAACCGCGCCGTCTTGCACCCAAAAGACGCCGTTCTCCATCGGAATTCGCGATACTTCCTGGCGGTCGGCGCGTAATGCTTTCTCTTCGGCATCCATCGCAGCCGCATCTTCCTTCAGGGCCGCCTCTCTCTGCCGTACCTCTTCTTCGGTACGCTTGAGGTCCACTATCTCCAGCGGAACCTCTTCCCAGTCCGCCCGTTCGACACTGTAAAATCGGACCCGGTCGGGCCGTTTTTGGTATTCCCGGACAACGTGGAAGCTTCCATCTTTCATGTACAGCTTGATGTTAGCGGCTACCGCGCTAACCGCAAACAAAACAGTGAGAAACAGCGTGCGCCACATCACGATATTTAGATTCTGCACGAAGAGATTTGGTTCCCTCATGCCATCATAGATGTAAATGCGATACAGAAAGCTCGGTAGTACGGGAATAGAAATAAGTGAGATTGGTTACGGCGCCTGGGGTATCGGCGGAATTCAATGGAAGGGCGGCACCGATGAAGAATCCATCCGTGCGCTGCACCGTGCATTCGAGCTTGGCCTGAACTTCATTGACACTGCGCTGGCCTATGGAGACGGCCACAGCGAACAGTTGATTGGACAGGTACTGCCCGGAGCGCCGCATCGCGTGTACGTCGCAACGAAAATACCTCCGAAGAACCGCGTCTGGCCCGCGCAGCCGGGAAGCCGCATAGAAGACGTGTTCCCGTACGAGTACATTGTCTCCTGTACCGAGGAGAGTCTCCGTAACTTGAAGATGGAGACGGTCGATTTACAGCAACTCCACGTGTGGAACCCCGAGTGGATCGACCGGGACGATTGGAAGCGGGCGTTTGAAGACCTGAAGAAATCGGGAAAGGCCCGTGCCGTGGGGATCTCCATTAACGATCATCAGCCCAACTCCGCACTCGAGATCGTGAAGACGGGTCTGATCGACAGCGTGCAGGTAATCTACAATATTTTCGATCCGAGCCCGGCAAAGGATCTGTTCCCGCTGGTCCAGCAGAGGAACGTGGGCGTTCTTGCGCGCGTGCCGCTGGACGAAGGCAGTCTGACCGGAACCATCACCGAAGAGACGAACTTCGAAGGCGACGAATTCCGGTCTTTTTACTTCAGGGGCGATCGCAAGAAACAGGTGGTGGAGCACGTCGCGAAATTGAAAGAAGACCTGCAAGGAGTTCCCGGAACTCTGCCGGAGATCGCCCTCCAATTCTGCCTTTCCCATCGGGCGATATCCTCCGTGATCCCGGGAATGCGCAAGGTGAGAAACGTGGAGAGCAATTGCGCCGTTCCAGACCGGGGGCCGCTGGATGCCTCTACCCTCGCGAAACTTCGAAAACACGCCTGGGCGAAAAACTTCTACTCTTAAGGGTGCTGGCACCTTGGCTTAGTTGGCGAACAGATTGACGGACCCTATGCCACCTTTCACGTCCACATGCACCCGCACTTTAGCGATGTCGTATAGATCGTTGCTGTAGCGGTTGCCTCGCTTCTTCAAACCGAGAACGTTGACGCCGCCCAGCCCGCCCGTAGCCTCAGCCATCACGCCGACGCCGGTGGGAAGCTGAATTGTGGCCTCCCCTACGCCGCCGCGCACCCGCACGTCATAGTCCTGTTTCGGCGTGCCGCGCAGGTCCAGCTTCAACTCGCCGACTCCCATGTTGACCTCCAGGCTTCGCAACCAGAGGCTTCCTGCATCGAGCCGGGCTTCTCCTGCCCCTACGTGAACAATCATGTCCAGCGGAGTATCGTTGTTGAACCGGAGATCCCAGTCATACGCGACATCTTTGCCCGGCCCTCCATGTCCAGGCTGCTCAATGCTGAGAACTCCCCGAAATCCCGTGGCATGATAGCGAATTTCTGGTTTCCAGGCAGGAACGTTATACCGGAAATTCGCTTCCAACAGCTTTTCCGCGCCGCCGCGCACATGTAATTCGCCCGCGCCGAGTTTTATCTCCGCGCGCACCAACTCGGATTTGTCGCGGTCGACGGTGCGGGATTCGTTCTGTATTGCACCTGCGGAAACCGGCTCCAAATCGCAGCCGGCCAGGAATAGGAGCGATATGCCTGCGGCCGCAGCCAGGTATTTGGACATAGTAGCCTCCGTTCGGATTATACGAAGCAACCGGTGAATAGGTTCCTGCTATTCTTGCCAAGAGACTTCATGAACTCCGCCTCGCCGTTTGTCTACGATCAGGTTCTCTATGATGGAAATCCGATTGCCCAAACCCACCCAAACCGCATTGCTCCTCTGGCAACCATCCTGGGTATGAGTCCGGCGCTAGCCGAAAACTGCCGGGTTCTGGAACTCGGTTGTGGGGACGGAACCAACGTTCTGCCCATGGCAGCGCTCTTGCCAAACAGCCATTTCACTGGAATCGATCTGGCAAAAATACCTGTGGAGAAGGCCATCGCCACCGCTCAGGCGCTCGGGTTGACTAATATCCGGTTTCACCACATGAACCTCCTTGACATCGACGCCACGTTCGGCGAATTCGACTATATCGTCGCACACGGTGTCTATTCCTGGGTTCCCCCGAATGTGCAGGACAAGTTGCTCTCGGTTTGCCGTTCTCATCTGTCGCCCAACGGAGTCGCGTATGTCAGTTACAACGTGTATCCCGGCTGTCACGTGCGCGATATGCTCCGCGGAATGATGCTCTACCACAACGAGGACGTGGGGGAGCCTCACGAAAAGATCCGGAAAGCAGGCGAGTTGCTTACATTCCTGACCGCAGGCAAGCCGGACTCACCGGCACTGGCCGACGAGCTCAAGCAACTCAATTCCCGGAAACCATCGTCCTTACTCCACGACGACATGAGCGACGAGAATCATCCGGTCTACTTCCATCAGTTCGCCAGGCACGCCGGGGAACATGGCCTTCAGTTTCTGGCGGAAGCCGATTACTTTGAAATGCAGCCCTACAACTTCGCGCAGGACGTCCGGGAACGGCTGACGGCCTTTTCAAACGACGACCTGATTCGCCAGGAACAGTATCTCGATTTCCTGAAGTGCCGCCGTTTCCGCAAGACGCTTCTCTGCCGTCAGGAAGTGCCGCTGACTCGAATTCCCGCTAGCGATCCCATCCGGGATTTCTACCTGGCCTCGGCGGCGCATCCGGTTTCCGATAATCCGGAAATCGATTCCGATAAGGAAGAAGCCTTCCGGGGCCTGAAAGGTGGAGCTCTCCGGACAACTCACCGGGCGTTGAAGGCGGCTATTATCCGGCTCGGCATGCAATGGCCGGCGTCCATCGGTTTCCAGGCACTTTTGGAGGCGGTTGGAGTCTATCTCGAAGACCTATCGTCCGAGACCGTCGATCTCTTCCGCCAAATGCTGCTCCGCTGTTACGCGGCTGGCTTGTTGGAGCTAAGCTCGAGCCCGTCGAAATTTACCCTCACCGTCAGCGGCCGACCGCTGGCGTTTCCATATGCCCGCCTTCAGGCCCGGAACGGAGAGTCGGCCATTACGAATCTAAAGCACACAACTACCGAACTGGATACGCCTGGGCTGGAGTTATTAGCGATGCTGGATGGCACGCGCACGGTAGCATCGATTCATCGGGAACTGATGAACGATGGACTCACTGCCCGGCCCGGTGTGCCACCAACCCCGGCGGCGGTCCACGATATTATCGCGAAGATGGCGCGCGCGGCTCTGCTGGTTAGCTAACAAGCCGATCTTCTCAAATTGATTAGGATGGATGGGACAGGATTGGGAAGTCTGCAAAAGCAGGCTTCCCAACGAGAGGCAATTCTAGCCGATTGAAACTTCTTCAGCCTGTAGGCCCTTGGGGCCCTTCTTCACTACAAACTGAACTTGAGCGCCTTCGTCGAGACTACGATACCCGGACGACTCAATCGCAGAAAAATGGACGAACACATCTTCGCCGTTCTCTCGCTGAATAAAGCCAAAACCCTTGGCTGCATTGAACCACTTCACAACACCTTTTTCTTTCATTTGTAACTTCCTTCTTAAGCTATTCGAACCCCCGGGTATCAACTCTAATCAGCCGCTAAGAACTATGGCCAACCGTGTCGCCACCACTGTCACGCTAATCTAAAATCGATTGCAAGAGAGTCAAACGCTCCTCGACTATAGCACGAGTGATTCTCTAAATCCACCCTTAGTCTTGTATAACGCAGGATGAGCCTGGAGCCAAGGTGTGTTTCTAACGCAGAGAGAGCCTGAAGGAGATCGAAGGCGGCATGCTGGGAGTTGAACGTCAGCATGAAGAGCGGAGAACGGCTGAGTATGGAACAGATCAG
>JBBPYD010000177.1:0-12510 GCA_038200305.1 Bryobacterales bacterium | reverse complement strand
TTCTCTAACGCTGACTCCGCTGTCCCCGCTTCACCCGCTGGGTGACATCGAATGCACTCCTGCCTTTCGTCCATGTCTCAACATAGCAATGCCTTAGCACTCGATGCTCTTTCTTCAACTGCCGGATTTAGGGTAAATGGAAAAGTAGCCTCCACAGCCGGGCGCGGCGTTGTTGACGGCAACTGCATCGGTGATTCCTCCGCAAGAAACTTTCGGTTGCGCGGTCAACCAACTCATCGTAAATGCCAGGAATGTAATGGCCCAGACCCAGGGCACTCCAAACGAAACGTCCTCTGTTTTAATAGCATACGAGTGAAGCTCGGCAAACCCTGGCTTAAAACCACCAATACCGGTGGACAAGAGCCAGCTCCAACAATGACGTCACTTGTTTTCAATATCTTCCGACCTGGCAATTCACTTGCAAATAAATAATTGCTGCGTAAGGAGGATATATGAAAACAAAATTGCTTGCCGTTCTGCTGCTGGCTGGGACCTCACTATTCGCAAGCCCGCGCGTTTTCTTCGGAGTTGGAATCTCCAATTACGGACCCGCTTACTACGCTCCGCCGCCGCCCCCAATAGTTGCTTATGCGCCGCCTTGCCCCGGCCCTGGATATAGCTGGGTTGCCGGATACTGGTATCCAGTGGGGCCGCGTTACTCCTGGCGCGCCGGCTATTGGGCTCGCCCGTCCTATTACGGTGCGCGCTGGGTAGAGCCCCGCCATTACGAGCGTCCTTACTACCGCGGAAACTGGCGCCGGTAACTGTCACGCCAACGCCGCGAACTCGCCGTTGCCAGCATATATAAAACCGGCAAGCTCAGCGCCAGTGACCTTTCTCCGGGCCACCAGCCTACGGTCCAGATCGCCAACCCAGTCATGCTGGCTATTGCGGCCGCCAGCAAAATCGCTTGGCGCAGCCTGAGCGTGCCGAGACGGAGACCCTGGCGCACTCCCCAGATAGACGGGAACCAAAAAAGGACCGTGAACAGTTTCGGGGTCGATACCGGGCGAAGCGAGCAAGAGAGAGACAACCAGACGAGACAAAACAACGCTCCATTCACCCAAAGGGTCCGTCGTGACAGCGATCCCAGCACAAAACCGCCAGTCCAGGACCAGGAAACCCACAGGAAGGAATGGCAGACTAAAAGTGCAACGCCGTGGCCCACCGTCAATCCGGTCTGCTCAAGAATCGCCGGATCGATGACTCTGTAGTTTCCTATGATCCAGAAATAGAGATCGTACGTCCGGCTCAAGGAAATAGAGAATTGGAATAACAGCATCCCGGCTGGGCCAACAAGTCCGGCTAAAGCCAGCCAGGGCCGCCAGTCCTTCCACAAAGCCGCCTGCCGCCGGACAACCAAACCCAGCAGGCCACGCAGTGCCTGTCCGCCAGTTTCGCCTGACTCCGCAAGATCCCCGCGCACCGCATCCCGTTCGTTAGGCTCCAGCAATTGGGACACAACGTCCACCAACCACCAGCAAATTCGGGTCATAACCGGACTGCCACTCGGTTCGCTTCCCATGAAACGCCGCGGCTCGCCCGCACCACCGCGTTGTAAAAAGCGGCCGCAGCCTGAGTGCCTTTCGCCGTCACACGAACCATCCGCTTGGGCCGGCCCCCCCGCTGAGGTGTAGCATCGCCCATCCATGTCTCGATTAGGCCCTTCGCCTCCAGACGATCCAAGGTCGTATAGAGCGCTCCAATCGAGCAGCGGCGTCCTGGTGAACTCTCGATTTCCTGCCGCATCGCCGCGCCGTAAGCGTGCTCGCCCAGCCGCGCGGCCGCGCTGAGCAGCAAGTATTCGAATTCCCCAAGCATGATTACTTAACGCCTCTCTGAAGCGCAAAGGCCGCTTCTGGCGGCACCTAAACGACAAAGGAACTCGGCGGACTTGGCCGCTGGAAGCGAGTCCGTTTTGCGCGAGTTCCCTAGAAGCAGCATCCGGATATCGCTCTCGCAGGCCCCCCTGTCCACCAGACCAACGTACGACGCGGCGATCTTGCCGTCACGATCGATCAGCAAAGTCATTGGCATTGCGCCGAGCCCATATTGTTTCGCCAGTTCGTCATTGCCAAGCACTACGGGGTAGTTCACCTTTTTCTCTTTGAGGAATGGCTTTACCGATTTCCAACCGTCGTCATCCATCGAAACACCGACGACGCCCAGTCCGCTGTGCTTGTACTTCTTCTCGAACTTCATGAACCACGGAATTTCGACCTTGCAGCCTCCACACCAAGTGGCCCAAAAATTTAGTAAAACTACCTTGCCTTTGTATTTGGATAATTTGGCGGAAGCGCCCTTGGAGTCGATAAGGGTGAACTCAGGGGCCGCTTTCCGCAAGCCGGCCGGGGTGACGGCGGCGGATACTCCTGCCGGACATACCAAATGCATAGCCGCTAACGCGATTCCAGCGAACACTCGGTGTAGCATCTGTAATGCCTCCAGTTACTATCACATTGTGATAGTAATCTTAATCCGTGTCAAGAACTATTCCACAAGTTGCGAACCCACCCCGCCACGCAGTATCGTCATTATTTGATGACCATCACCCGCCGCACCATTCTTACCGCACTCTCCGCTGCTGCCGCCGCTCCGGCGCAACGCACGCGCGCCGTCCCCAATTGGAAGCCGAGACTCGGGGTATTATGCGGGTTCTCCGACGCCAACCTGGAGTTCGTCAAATCGGAAGGCTTTACCAGTATGCAACTCCGGCTCGATCCGAACCGGCTGGACGATGCCGCTATCGCCGCGATCAAGGACAAGATCAAGCGCTCTGGCCTCTACGTTTCATCGCTGGCTGTCGATGGAAATCACATCGATCCCGATCCGGCCGCGCGCGAACGCCAAAATCAATTCACGGCGAAGTGCATCGAATTGTGCGGCAAGCTGGAGATCCCAAACATTGGAGGACAATCCGGCACTATCAAAGGCCGGCCGCTGCAGGAGCAGGTCGACGAGATTGTCCGCGTCTACAACGACAAGTACTTCGCCCTCTGTGAGAAAAATAAGGTCCGCATTCTATGGGAGCCATACGCCGGCGGTCCGAACATCGCCACCGGTCCCGTGGGCTGGGAGGCCCTGTTCAAGGCATTCAACAACAGTCCCAACGTCGGGCTGCAATTCGATCCTTCACACTTAGTGTGGCAATTTATGGACCCGGTGCAGGCCGCGCGCGAATTTATCGACAAGATTTACGATGTTCACCTCAAGGACACTGAAATCCTTTGGCACGTGGTGCGCCGCGGTGGCATCCAACCGGTCAACAATGCGCGCTGGTGGCGCTTCCGCGTACCCGGATACGGCTCGGTTGACTGGAAGGGCTTCTTCTCAGTGCTGGCCGAGGCTGGCTACACTGGCGCAATGAACATCGAAAACGAAGACGCGTTTTACTATCCGGCGTACAACCAGGGAGACTTCACTGAGCAATATAAACGCGGCTTCCACGTCGCGCATGAATTCCTGAAGACGCTGGTTCCACCGGTCACCGTATAGCAAATTGATTAGCGGCAGAGAGGCCGGCTCACCTTGACATTCTACTTGAAGGGGCATATGCTTCACCTAGAATGCCTACCAAGGAGAAAGGCCGCGTAGAGCTGCTGCAAGGCACCCTGGATCTGCTAATCCTCCGCACTCTGTTGCTAGGCCGCGCGCACGGCCATGCAATCGCTAAAGCGATCGAGTGCAATTCCGAGGAGGTGTTGCAGGTGGAGCAAGGCTCACTCTATCCAGCGCTACATCGCCTTATCAAGAGGGGATGGATCTCAGCCGAAGAAGGCGTCTCGGAAAACAATCGCCGTGCCAAGTACTACCGGCTTACGCAAAAAGGCCGCAAGCAACTGATTGTGGAGACCACCAAATGGGACAAGCTGGCGCGAGCGATTGGTTGTATCCTGAGACCCGCCGGCCGGGAAGGTGAACTATGAAACGCCGGCGCCTGGATGATCTTGATCGCGATATTCGAGATCACATCGAGGAAGAAACGCAGGACAACATCGCGCGCGGTATGGCGCCTGACGAGGCGAGCCGGGCAGCACTTCGTAAGTTCGGCAATATCCTGCGAGTAAAAGAGGACACACGTGACGTCTGGAACGTGGTCTGGATCGAGCAGTTGCTCCAAGACCTTCGCTACGGTCTTCGTGTGCTCCGCCGAAATCCGGCGTTCAGCGCGATCGTGATCCTGACGTTGGCTCTCGGAATCGGAGTAAACACGGCCGTTTTCAGCGTCGTGAATACTGTCATGATTCGGTCCTTGCCATACCCGAATGCCGGCCGTCTGGTCGCCTACGCCGAGGGCGCCTCCAAATCCAAAGCTGTCAAGCCTGGCGTCGCCGGAGCGGACTTTGCCGAGTGGCGCGCCAACGCGAAATCGTTCGATGGCATGGCCGGTTACTTCTACAGTGACGGCATACTCGCGTCCGCAGATGGCGCCGGCCAGGTGCGGTTGGCCTCCCTCGCCGGCGATTTTTGGCCGATCACCGGCGCCAAGCCCGCATTGGGGACTCTGTTCGCGCCCGATACACCGCCCGGATCCATCGTGCTATCCCACCAGTTGTTCGAACGGCGCTTCGCAGGCGATTCCACCATCATCGGCAAGAGCATGACCCTGGACGGGCGGCCCGTCACCGTAACCGGAGTGCTCGCTCCGGATTTCGAGTTTCTGTTCACTCAGGACCGGCCCGATGCCGAGTCGGGTGGCATCGATGCGTATGTTTCGTCTGGCCCTCTGCTTCGCTCGTCCAGCCAGCGCATGACGGTGTTCGTCGCGGCGAGACTCAAGCCGCTCGTTACCATCGGGAGCGCCCTTACCGAGCTCCAGACCCTGGAAGCGCGAATCTTAGAAACATATCCGGACCGTTGGTTTGCCGGCGTTGAGCGCATGCGCCTTGTCCCGCTGCAAGAGAGATTGGTGGGCAGCGTTCGCCGGGCGTTGATCATCCTGCAGGTGGCCGGCATGTTTGTCCTGCTGATCGCCTGCGTCAACGTGGCGAACCTGCTGCTCGCACGCGCCTCGGTACGGCAAAGAGAAATCGCTATCCGGTCCGCTATTGGCGCAGGCGCCATGCGTGTCCTGAGGCAATTCCTGGCGGAGGGCACGGTTTTGGCTCTCCTGGGCGGCGCCGCTGGGTTGGTGCTGGCCAAGTTTGCCGTGTCGATAATGGCCAGCTTGGGCTCGGAAACCGTGCCGCGTCTGGCGGAGACGCGTATCGATCCGCGGGTGCTCGGGTTCACCCTGGCGATTTCCGTAGTGAGTGGACTGATCTTCAGCCTTGGGCCGGCGATCTCCTTATATCGGACCAACCTGCAGGACGCGCTCAAAGAGCGTGCCGGGAAAGCTTCTCTGGGCTGGGGAGGGCTGCGCATTCGCCGCGCCCTGGTGGCTTTCGAACTCGCCCTGGCTATCGTTTTGCTCACTGGCGCAGGTCTGATGATCAAGAGTTTTTGGCGTATGTACTCCAATCCGCCGGGATTCTCACCGGAACACACACTCCTGTTGAAGGTGTCACTCATGGGGCCGGAGTACACCAATAAACTACGCCAGGTCTCCTATCTAAATGAGTTGGCGCGGCGGACCGCGTCAGTGCCGGGCGTCGAGGCATCTGGAATCTCGAAAACGGACTTACTCCTACTGCAGTCGAAAGATCCCACGAGGCCCCCGATCGTGGATTCGTTCCGGGAGAATCTGGTTTCGCCAGGATATTTCGGCGCAATCGGAATGCGGCTCGTCAAGGGCCGCTGGATCGCTGATGCCGACCCGCCGGACGCCACCGTCATCAACGAGACCATGGCACAGCGTGCTTTTGGCGCTGCGAACCCGATCGGCCAAAGCATCGAACGCTTGGGCCGGCAGATTCGAGTGGTTGGGGTGGCCGCCAATCTCAAATATTCGAAGCTCGATGCAGACCCAGGGCCTGAGATATTCCGCGCGTACTCACAAAACCTGGGCCCGGGGGGTATGACGATGACACTTGCGCTCCGCGTTGCCGGCGATCCGCTCGGAATAGCTCCTGCGGCACGCCGCCTGATCTCAGATATCGATCCGAAACAGCCGATTTACAGCATCGAAACTTTGCAGAAGGCATTGTCTCGCTCCATTGCTCCCCGCCGCTTCAATCTGTACCTGCTGGGGACGTTCGCCGCTGCCTCGTTGCTAATGGCGATGGTTGGAATCTATGGCGTGATTGCCTATTCGGTTGCGCAGCGGACCCGCGAGATAGGGATACGGATGGCGCTTGGTGCGCAACGCGGCCAAGTCGTTCGTATGGTGGTGAGGCAAGGCATGGCAATCGCGTTATCGGGCATCGTCGTGGGCCTCGTTGCGGCCCTGGGGTTAACCCGTTTCATGGCAAGCTTACTATATGGCGTAAAGCCTGACGATACTCCTACATTTGCGCTGGTTGCGCTCCTGCTGGCTATCACTGCACTTCTTGCCAGTTGGGGGCCGGCGCTCAAAGCGGCTGTTGTGGACCCGCTGATTGCACTTCGGCACGAGTAAATTTCGCAATTATTTTCCGTAGTAGCGCTTCCAAGCAAGAAATCCGATCATCGTCTTCGCATCGATAATCTTGCCGTCCCGGATCATATCGTCCACCTCGCGGGGACGGAACCAACGCACTTCGATCCGCTCATCCTCCATCGGCTCCGTCTTACCCGCGGAAAGTTCCTCCGCCACGTAGATCGTCATCTTCTCCTCAAGAAACCCTGGGCTCACATAGAACGATTTCAGCTTCGACCACTTCTTCGCCCGGAAGCCCGTCTCCTCGCGAAGCTCTCTCTTCGCTGCCTGAAGCACGCTCTCACCGGCATCCACTCGCCCCGCGGAGAGTTCCCATAAAGATTGCCGCGCGGGCAGACGGTATTGCCGCACCAGCAGAATGCGTCCCTTGTCGTCAATCGGCATGATGACCGCGGATCCGCCGTGCCGCACAATCGCGCGCTTGATCTCAAACCCGTCCGGATCCACCGCCCGGTCCTCAGTCACCGTAAAGATAGAACTCTCGAATCGTTTTACCGACGAAATCAATTTCATAAATTGTTTAGTTTTTCAGGATCGCTTGCGCGAACTCTTCCACTGGCAGCGTATTCAAAATGTCTCCGGCTGCTAACCACCCGCGCCGCGCCATCAGGATGCCGTATTTCATGCTCAGCAGGTGCTTCGGATGGTGAGCGTCCGTGGAGATGGTGAACTTTGCGCCCTTTGCTTTTGCCACGCGAATCAATGGAGCATGAAGGTCCAGCCGCTCTGGACTTGCATTAATCTCAAACGCCACCCGCCTTGAAACTGCCTCCGTAGCGATCCGCTCAAAGTCGTACGTATAAGCGTCCCGGTGCAGCAACAGGCGTCCCGTCGGATGCCCCAGTGCGCGGAGATGCGGGCATTCCAGCGCCCGCAGCAGCCGGTCTGTCATCTCGGCGTATTCCATTTTCATGTAGCTGTGGACGCTGCCAATCACAAAATCAAGCTCCGCCAGAGCGTCATTCTCAATGTCCATCTCACCGTCCCTGCGAATGTCGCATTCCAAGCCGGAGAATACACGGATCCCAAGTCCGCTCTGATCCATCTTGCGGACCTGCCGCGCGAAAGCAACCACCCGCTGCTCATCCAGGCCGTTGGCCATCGCAAGCGCCTTTGAGTGATCTGTAATGGCGATGTACTCGTACCCTAGTGCTTTCGCCTCCATCGCCATCTCTTCCAGCGTCGCTCGGCCGTCGCTCTCGCGCGTGTGCATATGCAGGTCGCCGCGTATATCGGCGATGGTCACCAGCACAGGCAATCGCCCTTCGGCAGCGGCTTCGATTTCGCCCTGATTTTCACGCAGCTCCGGAGGAATCCACGCAAGGCCGAGCTTCTCGTACACTTCCTCTTCGGTCGCGCCCGCCACTCGCGATTCATCATCCAATCGAAACAGGCCGTACTCGTTCAGGGTCAGCCCCCTCTTCAGAGCGCGTTGCCGGATAGCGACGTTGTGTTCCTTGCTGCCGGTGAAATACTGCATCGCGGCGCCGTAGCTTTCAACTGGCAACGCGCGCACGTCCACTTGAATGCCTTCCAGCCCCACCTTGGCGCTGGCTTTGTTGACGCCCCTGCCCAGCACTTGATGCACTCGCGGATAGACCACGAACCGGTCCAGCGCCTGCTCGGCCGCCGGCCCCGTCACCAGCAGATCGATGTCGCCCACGGTGTCACGTCCACGCCGCAGACTGCCGGCAGTGGTCACCTTATCCACCCCGTCAACACTGTACAGGAACTCCATAATCTCGTCCGCTATTTTGGTAGCGAAGCTCAGCAGGAACCGCCCGGCGCTTCGGCGATATTCTTCAATGGAGCGCAGTACCTTTTCTTCCAGCTTCGCCCCCATTCTAGGCAGCGTTCGCAACTTCTGTTCCTTGCACATGCGCTCCAGATCGTCGATCGTGCTGACCCGCAGATGCTCAAACAGGATCGCGATGCTCTTCGGACCCAAGCCCTGAATCTTCAGCAGCTCCAATGCGGTAGGTGGATATTTTTCAAGAAGTTGATCGCGTCTCTCAAAGGTGTTACGTTCCAGAATCTCAGCGATGATTGCCGCAATCCCTTTCCCGATCCCCGAGATATCGGTCACCTTACGCTCTGGATTCCGCGCAATATCGGCAATTCTCTCCGGCAATCCCTCAATCGCCGCCGCCGCGATCCGGTAGCTCCGGATACGGAAGGAATCTTCGGCGGCTATCTCCATCAGGTCCGCGGTTTCAGCAAGCAAGACTGCGATTTCTCTGTTTTCCATCGGGCTGATTTCAATTGTAGACGGACAGGCATAAACATCGGTATTCCTGAGAGACCTTCGACTCCCGGACTGCGGCATGAAGCGCGATCTTCGGCGCCAGGTAAAGCGGAACGGAAATAACGCGCTGACCCCTTTTTGCTTTCGACGGTAGCGGTATTTCCGATTGCCGGCGCATCAGTTCCGCGAGCGCCACTCCAAGGGCGTCTTGCGCCTCCAGTAGCGGCAAAGCGCCTGGCACATCCGGCAAGCGCGCGTAAAAACCGCCGGCCATAGGTAACCCCTGTTCAGTGCGTCATGGAGTAAATCACGTAATTCACGCCAATGCGAATCCCAAGCGCCGAGTACTTTTCCGGGTAGTTCGGATCATCGGCCCACTCCCAGGAATCGCCGATGTCCGAATTGAATGAGATCGCCACCATTACGCGCCCATGATCGTCATAGATGCCCCGCCAGTGAGGCACCGAGCCGTCATTTCTGTAAAGCGTCTTGCGCCGCAACGCCCACTCACCCGGAATCTGATAACGATCGTTCAGATCGTAGACCGTATGGAAAATAGAATCGCTGTTCTCCATTTCCACGATGGGCCGGTCGGGAAAAACAAGCTTCATGCTCTCATTGAACCGTCCCCACTCTTCGGTCCCCCAGAAGTCGTCCAGCATGAGAAATCCGCCTCGCAACAGATACTCGCGTAGCTTCTTTGCCTGAGCGGCAGTCAATTTCCAATCGCCCATCTCACCGGCGCACAACCACGGCCAATTGAATACATCGTCCCCATCGTCCAGGTTCACGGGTTGTTCAACGGACCGCGCATGGACGCGGGTCAAGCGTCGAACCGCTTGTGCAAAGTGACGGTCCGCCCGTGGGTAATCCTGTGTCCAACTGGTTCCCCCTTCCCGCCAATCCAGCGGCGAGCCGAACCGGGAGCGGCGGCCAAAGCGCGCCTCCGGGTGTTGGGGATACATCAATCGGGCAAAGATCCATCCGTTTTTTCCTGCGAGTCCGGCGGCATCTGGACATTATCGTAAGGTTCCAGGCTGCGATAGACACGGAACGGGCGTTGGAATCCATACAACGCAGTGAGCAAAGCGATTCCGCCGCCCAATCGCCACAACCGGTTCCGGAAACTCATGCCCTCAACCGTGAGCATATCGCATGGCAGAGGAGAAATACCTGACGGCTTCAATCACCTCTTCCGCTTGTATCTACCCATTAATTGCCCCTCGGCCAGAATGTGGCCCTTCATTGCGGCATCCACCTCCTGCCTGGACAGTCCGGCGCCGCCTAAAGAACCGATGTCGAGCGCGTAAACACGGAAGAAATAACGGTGCGGCCCGTTCGGCGGAGGACATGGGCCGCCGTAGCCCGTCTTCTTGAAACCGTTCACGCCTTCGTTGCCGCCGCCGTTCGACCCCGGCGTTAACTCAATGATTGCCGCGGGAAGATTGTATAGCGTCCAGTGAGTAAACGTGCCCGATGGCGCGTCGGGATCTTCACACACGACGGCTATACTCTTGGTATCTGCCCCCCCAACGCGAACACCCTTAATTAGCTTTCCCAGCCGCCATTCGCATCTCCAACTGCTCAATTGCTTTTGCAAACTCGCCCGGTGAGTGGATCAGAACCGCCTTCCCCTTCAGCTTCGCAACAACCAAACCAATGCTGTCGGAAACGTTCGCATTACGCCGGAAATACGGCGCGAATTGGAAATAGAAAAAGCGGGGAGATGGCCCGCGCCGCTTCAGAGCGGATTGCCGAACCTGCTCCGAATGGCGAGACGTCGGACCCAGAAAGAGAACCACATCCGGCGGCTCCCTCGACGCCAGTTCCTGATTTACCAGATCTGCCAGAAACTCTACGCTATGGCGGTTCTGCAGTACGCTGTAATCCACCATCCCGAGTTCCAGTTTGTCCATGGATTGCGCCACCCGGCCCAACGCTTCCATCGCGAAATCATCCTGCCGGAAGAGCTCATTCTGCTGATCGAGATTGAAGACCACCAGACGAACCGAACTTGCCGGGAGTCTTTCCAGCAACGACGACAAAGAGCCGAGCAACAGGAGAACATCACTCGGCCGCAGCTTGGTCCTGCGCGGAAACAGCGGCGTCGCGTGCAGCAGCACGGTGATCCGGATCGGATGCGCATCGTCTCTGTGGATATCCATGTGGATACCCATGTGGAGCCCGGTATGAGGCGCACCGCGAAGGGACAAGTCCGCCACCGTATTAGGCGGCATCGCAATCTTCACTTTGCGCTCGCTCCGCTTCAATCCGGCGTCAATAGTCCAGTCCTTGCGGCAGACCCGGTTCGTTTCATCCACCAGGGTCCACTCCACGCGGTAACGGCCCTCGCCCAGCAGGTAACCGCCTCCAAATTCCGCGAACACATTGGTCTTTGGAATCTCTGGCAGTTCGAACGGTGTAACCAGGTAGACCGGAGACTGGCCGCCTTCTTCCGGTATGATCTTAACGGCCGCCACCCACGCGTGGCCGGAACCGAAATACTGGTTCAGCGGTACACGCACCGTGTAGCCCGCCTGAAAGCGGAAGCCAAAATTCAAAGCCGGCTTGATCGGCGTCACTTCACACCGCAGGATTGCTTGCTTTCCCGCTGCTCCAGAGCGGCTTTCAGACCCTCTGGAAATTGGGCTGGATCCCAAATGTTTTGAGCGGAAGCCGCAGTGGCAAAGAGCACGGCGGCAGCGGCAAGGCAGTGCATTCCCCTCTGTTCAATCAGGCGTTCATTACGCGATTCATCCGGTCAATCGCTTCGTCAATCTCAGCCGTGCTCTTATAACCAAGCGTGACCGCATCTACGGCGCCCAGATTCATTGCAAACTTCATCGCCGCATCGCGATCTTCTGGACGGGTGAACCGGCCCTCTCCCACCAGCTTCATGCTGATCACGCCGGCGCCTTGGGCGTGTACCTTCTTGGTGTGCGCGGCTACTTCGCTCACGTTGCCTGGCAGATCGACGTCCCGCGTATCCGGTGTATCCATCCGCGTGCCGTTGTGATTCATCCGGATCATGGCGATGTCGAGCCAGGTATTACCGGGGAAGGTCCGCAGAGCGGGCAGCCCATGAACCGAAGCGCCATGCGCCAGAATCACTTTCTTCCCTTTCGCTTCCGAGAAGCCGTCCTGCAGGCGTTTGGAATCGTCTGACCAGCTCGGGTTCCTCATGCAGTGCAGCAGCAGAATATCCACGTACTCCGAACCAAGTTGCTTCCGGAACATATCGATCTTGGCGGTGGCGTCTTCGTCTCCGTGGACACTATATTTCGTCATCAGCTTATAGCTGTCGCGCGGCAAACCTTTGAGAGCGATGGCAAGCATCTCCGGCATTCCGTGATAGCTTTCCGCCGTTTCGAAGAAGCGGATGCCACGGTCATAGGCATGGCGAACCAGGCGCGTGAACCCCTCCTGCCCCAGTTCCCGTTGCACGCGGCCGCTATATGTGCCGGTGCCGAAAGCAAGGCGTGTCACCTGCACGCCAGACTTGCCAAGGGTGACCAAATCGGTTGCGGTCCTTTTTGGCGCCGCTACGGCAATCCCGCCCACGCTGCCGGCAAGAACGGTAGCGGCTAAACTCGATTTCAGGAAATCACGTCGGGTAAATGGTCCCATGGATGCCTCCCGAGGCCACAATACCACATCCAGAAACTCGCGCCTCGGCTGGAATTGGTATACTTCCGGAAATGCGGAAAACCCTTTTCATCCGATTGTTCCTGGCCATCTTCCTGTCTGC
>JBBPYD010000176.1:0-31924 GCA_038200305.1 Bryobacterales bacterium | reverse complement strand
TTTCCGTGAGATGTTCAAGACGCTGTTCGGCGGCGGCATCGGCGAGATGCGCTTGAACGACGAAGCCAATCTCTCGGAATCCGGAATCGACATTGTAGCCTCGCCCCCTGGCAAAAAACTCCAGAGCGTTCTGCTGCTCTCCGGCGGCGAGCGCGCTCTGACGGCAATGGCCCTCTTGATGGCCATCTTCCGTTATTCGCCCAGCCCGTTTTGTATTTTGGACGAAGTGGATGCGCCATTGGATGAAGCGAACATCGAGCGCATGACCCGTCTCATCAAAGAGATGTCGCACCAGACGCAATTCATCGTAATCACCCACGCCAAGCGCACCATGGAGGCCGCGCAAACCCTATATGGTGTGACCATGCAGGAGCCGGGTGTGTCCAAACTGGTGTCAGTCAAATTCCAACCATTGCCACAGATGGTGGAAGCCGCCGTCCCGGAACTGGCCGCAGTCTAGTGTAATGCGTCAGAAATATAGAAACATGAGACGAGAGATGAACGAGCATGAACTCGCCTACTTCTACAGGCGAATCGGTGCCGCGATTTGGCATGTTCAATATCTTGAAGACATACTAGTGAACTTCCTGTGCCTGAAGACGGTCCACGAACGGCGTTGTAGCGGTGCTACGATCTCAATGCCGGATGCCGAAGCTCTTATTGCGGAAAAGCGGAAGCTGACCCTTGGTCCGCTGATCGAGTCGTGTACCGGGCGAAAGATCATCCAACCGCAAAGCCGCACCAGATTTGACGCCTTCAAGATCGAGAGGCATTGGCTCGTGCATCGATCCATGACCGAAAGCGGCGATGATCTTTACCTCGAGACCACACGCGATGCCGTCTTCAGCCGCATTGCTGCCATTCAGGCGGAAGCCCAGTCGCTTGGATCTGTGATGTTTCAGGACCTCGAATCCTGGGGCGCCTCCCACGGTATTGATTTGGATACCGTGAATAGTCAGGCCGCAAACGCGATACGAAGGCTTAGAGGCAATTGACTACATGTTGCGGATAGCGAAACTTAAGGGGATTGCAGCTCAATTGCGGACGAGGCGCCGATGACTCTACGTCCCGGAGAAGCGCCTGGCCGCGCCATCGCGGTCTTTCCATTTATGAAGACAGGTGAGCCGGTCCGTATCGGAAGCTTTACCTTCAAGTCCACGGACGATACCACTGGTTTAAGCGACGAAGACGCCGCCCATGTGCGGGAGGTGACGCAAATGCTCTTCCTGAAGGATGATCTACGCACTCGGTCGGCTTCGTACGCGATCCTGCCGCCGCTCGATCTCGATAAACCCGAGCCTTGCTCAAGGAACTCGAATACGTTTATGCCATCGTCGCCTACTGCTACGGTTCACCGCATCCCACACTTGGCAGTCCTTTTTTCCATTTTGAAGAAGCGAGCCTCGTAGTTTTCAGCCCCCAACCGGTCACAACATTCCTCGTCCGACCGGACCACCACGTCGAGGCGACCGATCCGAGCGTATCGTTGGCCCCAGACGAATGGCATCGGGTGATCACCGGGGAACAACAATCGCAGTTGCAGATTTACGCTCGGGGGGCCGGGCGCCAGATCGGTTGATGGCGGGCGAGTATCATCTTACTCGCCGCCGAAGGCAGGGAAAACTTGGAGATCGCGGAGGAGTTCGAGATCAGCCGCCACACGATGGCGCGTTCCCGAATTGGTGGCCGCTATCGACGCCTACATTAGTCAACATAACCGCGATCCAAAGCCCTTCATCTGGACCGCCAAAGCATCCGACATCTTAGAGAAGGTTACGCGCGCCCGCCGCTCTCTCGATAAGGCTCAATCTGAGTGACGGACTACACTAGACAGGTGCGCCTTCCTCCACCGGAATACCTTTGCCGCCACGGTGTGCGAACCGGTCTCGACCCGCTAGAATAAGATATGGGCCGTGTAGAACGCTTTTTCGAGTTCTCGCTCCTCGGGCTCCTCACCAGCGGTTTTCTCGCCGTTGCCGGATCTGGCTACCTCGATCTGCCGACCACCATCCTTACTGCCGCAGGGCTTTTCCTCCGAGCCCTTCTGGTCGCGGGAATCGTGCGATTCCAGTTCTCCGCCAACTGGATCAACGCAATTACGCTGCTATACATCGGATTCTATCCCCTCGACTATCTCTACATCTCCCGTGAGTTCATCCCCGCCACGGTACATCTCATCTGCTATCTGGCCGTTTTGCGCATACTCTCCGCTCAGTCGAACCGCGATTATTTCTTCGTCAAGATCATCGCTTTTCTCGAACTCCTGGCTGCGTCCATTCTTTCCGCGAATCTCAGCTTTTTCATATTCCTGGCGTTGTTTCTCATCTTTGGAGTCGCCACGTTTTCCAGTTGGGAAATCCGCCGGTCCACCCAATCGCCCGCAAGGAAGGTTCGGGGCAGTCTTCGCCTGTTCCATTGGCGTCTGGTCGCCCTAACCGGGTTTACAGCCGCCGGTATCCTCGTCATGACGGCCGCGCTGTTCTTCGTACTGCCTCGCACCGCACGCGCCGCATTTCAGCACCTTGTTCCGCAGCGCTACCATTTGCCGGGCTTCTCAAATGAAGTCACGCTCGGTCAGATTGGCGAGATTCAAACGCAATCGAACACCGTCATGCACATCCGCGTCGACGGCCCGGTGCGCCCGTCCGGTCTGAAGTGGCGTGGCGCCGCAATGAGCGAGTTCGACGGGCGGCGCTGGTTCAATCCACACTTCCCCAGTCAGATCATTCGCGTCGAAAACGGGATGGTTAGTCTCATCGATCGAACGCAGCAGCGCCGTACCGGCCACAATCTCAGCTATGAGGTCAACGTCAAAGCCATTGATTCCGACGCGCTATTCTTCACCGGATATCCTGAATTCATCAGAACCGAATTGCCACTCATCATTCGTACCCAGGCCGATAGCTTTCGTACAGGGCTCGGCGTCTCAGATGGCCTGCACTATTTCGGTTACAGCCATATTGAAGACGATGTAGCAGCGGCAAATTACACCGCCGAGCCACTACCGCCATCTCAGCGCGGAATGTATCTCCAGCTTCCTGCGATGGACGCCAAAATTGCCCTGTTAGCCCGCGAAGTTACCGCGGGCCTGAATTCGGACCGGAATCGCGCCCAGGCGATTGAGAAGCATCTTCGCACCAATTACGGCTACACTCTGCAACTCCTAGATCAATCCGTAACCGACCCTCTCGCGAATTTCCTGTTCGAGCGCCGCAAAGGTCATTGCGAATACTTCGCATCCTCCATGGCCGTCATGCTGCGGACCATTGGCATTCCGTCCCGCGTGGTCACCGGATTCCAGAGCGGAGTTTTCAACCCCATGACGGGTTGGCACATTATCCGAGGCTCGGACGCACATAGCTGGGTCGAAGCCTACCTTCCGAAACACGGCTGGACCACATTCGATCCTACGCCAGGCCAGAACCCGGCATTTGCAAGTGTCTGGTCCACGTTCACTCTCTATATGGACGCCGCCGAGACCTTTTGGGAAGAGTGGGTGCTGAACTACAACCTGGAACGCCAGTTGAACCTTGCCGCGAACATGGAAAACTCCACCCGCATCGCGAAGGTCAATTGGCTCGAACGGTTCAGTAACTTCATCCGGACTGATTTGGACCTCGCTGCTCTTAAGCGTAATCTAGCCGTCGTATCCGGACTTCTCGCTCTCGCCATTGCAATCTATCTATACGGCCCGCTCTGCTGGCGCTGGTGGATCACTCGTCAGCGCGTCAATCGAATCCGCCGCGGCAGGATCGGCGCGAATGATGCATCCATTCTCTACGGCCGCATGCTTTCCATCCTGAAGCATCAGGGCTTTGAAAAGCCGGCATGGCTCACCCCGATAGAATTTGCCCGCGTTTTGCCCGATGCCCGCACGGCCGTCTTAGTCGGCGATCTAACCGGCGCTTATAACGAACTTCGCTTCGGCGGCAAGACCGATGCCGGCGTGAAGATGTTAACGCTTCTCCAGCAACTGGAAGCTGGTGTCTAATACCGTATCGCAATACGGTACAATCGAATATGCAGAAAGAGGAAATGCAAAAGGTCACGGTCATGCTACCCAAGAGCTTGGTGGCACAGGCAACCGGATTGACTGGCCTGGGGCTCACGCCTGTGATTAAGAAGGGATTGGAGGGAATCGTTGCATCCGAAGCGTTACAGCGGCTACGGAGCAGGCGAGGAAAGATTCGGTTCTCGATCAATGTCGATGAGTTGCGCGAGGATCGGGGTTGATCTGTGCCGATTCGAACTGCTGGATTGCATACCTGTCCGGAAAAAGCGGCGCGGATATCGACCTACTCGATGTCTGTGTCCTGCACAACTCGATTGTAATGGCCCCCGTTGTGCTATCTGAACTCCTCAGTGACCCCTTACTTGAATCACAGGACGAGGCTGACCTCTGCGCGATTCGCATGCTTGAGATTCAGCCCGGCTATTGGGCGCGAACTGGCAAACTTCGAGCCGATCTCATTTCGCGGCGGCTCAAGCCGAAATTGGCCGACTCTTTGATCGCCCAACTCTGCATCGATCACGATGTCCCATTGATCACTCGCGACAAGGACTTCCGTCACTTCGCCAAACACGCCGGCCTCAGACTCCTGTGATAAATTGACGCAATGCATCGCATCCGATTCGCCTTCCTGTTCCTGCTGCTTTCCGGTCTCTCTTTCTCCGCCGATAAAGATTTCAATGGCCGTTGGTATCTGGTTCGTTTGTAGGCGCGCCAGGCGGGCAGTTGGACAAGATCCCCGAAATCGGTATCGATAAAGGAGAACTGCGATTTACCTTTAAGCGCAGTTACGCCCGCAATCAGGATGGCAAACCGGCTCCGCCGCAGACGGGCATTTACCGGGCGCATTTAGTGTCGGGAAAGCTCGAAGGTACGTTTGAATTGGAAGGCGATAACAAGCAGATCGCGTGGAGCGGTGTCCGGGCTCCCAAGCTGACTGCTCCCAATCCGAAGAAATTGCACGATGGCGCGAAAGTGGAGTTGTTCAACGGCCACGACCTCTCTGGCTGGCGGCCTCTGCTCGAAGGCCGAAAGTCCACCTGGGTTGTCGAAAACGGCATCCTGAAAAATGGCCAGGGAGCCAGTGATCTCGTCACCGATCAGAAGTTCTGGGATTACAAACTGCATGCTGAGTACCGCTACGGTCCGAAGAGTAATAGCGGCATCGGTCTGCGTGGCCGCTACGAGATCCAAATCTACGATGACTATGGCCAGCCGCCGTCCATGCATGGGAATGGCGCGCTCTACAGCCGCCTAGCGCCCGTAATCAACGCGAGCAAGCCCGCAGGAGAATGGCAGACCCTCGATATCACTCTTATCGGAAACCAACTCACAGTGGTTCTGAATGAAGCGAAGATCATCGACAAGCGCGAGATCGAAGGACTCACCGCGATCGCGATGGACCCCAACGAATCGGAACCCGGCCCCATCGTCGTCCAGGGCGATCATGGTCTGGTCGAGTTCCGGAAGCTGACTCTGATGCCTCTTGAGAAGCGCTAGATGCGGCCGGTCCGAATCTCTTCGGCCATGTAATCTGTGGCGCGCCATGCCAGCGCCAAAATCGTCAGCGTCGGATTCTTCTCGCTCGCCGTAGTGAAGGCTGCGCCGTCCACCACGAACATGTTTGGCACATCGTGCGATTGGCAAAATCCGTTGAGCGCCGACCGTTTCGGATCGGCTCCCATGCGGCACGTACCGTGTTCATGAATCGCGTTGCCGTTCACGTCTGTACTGCCACGTTTGAATGGAAGGATCTCCGCTTTAGCGGCCTTCAGGATCGCTTCGGCCGTGTCGTACATCTCACTCACCATCTTGCGTTCGTTCTCGCCAATCCGGTAGGAGATCCTTGCGATGGGTACTCCGTACTTGTCCAGCGGCGTTCCTTCCACGATCACGCGGTTGTACTTTTGCGGCAGCACTTCGCCGTAGGGATGCAGCGCCACCATTGCCGGATACCGCTTCTTAATCGCTTGCTTCAACTCCAGGCCGAAGCCCGGCAGTTGCTTGCCAAACGAAGCGTTTGCCTGTGCGCCGCTGGACCAGAACTGCGATCCGAATCCGCGCAAGTAGTCGCGCTTGCGTCCGTCGCGATGATTGAACCGCGGCATGTAGATGTGTTCGCCGCCGATACCATCGTCGTTTTGCACCGGACCACCAACCAGCTCCGGCATAAACCCGTACATATGAAAGCGCACCTGTTCGCTCAGGTATCGTCCGATCACATCCGAAGAGTTCCCAATCCCGTTTGGATACGCGCTCGATTTCGAGTTCAACAGAATGCGAGTGGAATCGATGCACGAGGCCGCCACGATGACGCGCTTCGCGTAGACTCTGTGCTCTTCTTTTGTGTAGCGGTCGAAGTACTGCACCCCATTGGCACGGCCTTTGTCATCCACCAGCACACGGGCAACCACCGCGTTATCGAGTATCTTCAGCCGGTTGGTCAGCAGCGCCGGCTCAATAAGGAAATCCGAGGCGTTGAAGAAGGCGCCAACATCGCAGCCCTTTCCGCAGGCGCCACAGTAGTGGCACGCCGCATGGCCGTTGTGTTCCCGGGTGAGCACCGCGCGGCGTCCGGAGACAATTGAAATCCCAATCTCTTTCGCGGCCTTCTGCAACAGCCGCTCCCCGCAGCGCGGTGGCGGAGGCGGAAGATGGAACTTGCTCCCCGGCAGCGAGTCCTGATCGTCATCGCCGCCGTTTACGCCGATCAATTGGTCTACCTGATCGTAGTACGGCTTGATGTCCTTGTACCGGATGGGCCACGGAATTTCCCAGCCATCGCGTTCCGGCCCTGCGAAATCCAGGTCCGAATAGCGCAGCGCAACACGGCCCCAAACGTTGGTCTTTCCGCCGCGCCCCCACACGCGCATCAGCTCGAACGGATTCCCCTTGTCATACGTGTACGGCTGCTCCTTCACATCCAGATAGAACTGCGGCGGCTCCTGTCCGGCCGCGCGCCGTTGCCGGTCTTCCCATGGTTTTACGTGGGACCAAAATTTCGACCGCTGAAACTTGGTTCCCGCATCCACCATCAGTACGTTCACGCCCTTGCGGGTCAGGTTCCAGGCAGCCATGCCGCCCGATGCGCCGCTGCCGATGATGAGGACGTCGTGGACTTCGGGACTCTTGTTGATCTGCATGTTAAGCCTGATGCTCCGGATGAGTACAACCCTTGAATTCCGTCAGAAAGGTGTTCGCGTTCCACCCGAGTTCTGTCATGAGTCCTTCGCGGGTGCTGTAGTACGCATCGATGGTGGCGTCCTTAGCAAGCGTGAAGAACTTGCCTCCGGGCGTCAGGATTGCTACTTGCTGATCGTGAGTTAGCAACTTGAAATCCCGGCCTTGATTCAGCCACTGCAATCCCGCGAGCCACTGCTTCTTGAACGCGGCGTTCTTCGCGGCGACCGCATCCAGGATTAGCGGCACTCCGGCATCCGAAGCCCCGGGAGTATCGGACCGTGGAATGATCAGGTCCGTTAACACCGCGGTAAGCGCGAACTGCTCGCCGGTGAACGCAGCCGGTTTTTCCGGCTTTTTCACTTCGCCTATCGTAGTGGTCCCATGTTCATGCTGCGCTTGCGCGGAATGCGCCGCGGCCGCGGCTACAATCAGCGCCTTTAAAGCGTCTCGCCTGCTCTTCATGATGCGACAATTATATCTTGAGTTCTGAAGCCGATCTGTTTGCCCTACTGCGCCGCTACTGGGGCTACGATGGCTTCCGGCCGCTTCAGGAACGCATCGTAACCAGCATCCTTTCAGGCAGCGACGTCGCAGTGGTGATGCCGACTGGCGGAGGCAAATCGCTCTGCTACCAACTTCCTGCCGCGGCGACCTCCGGCACTGCAATCGTCATCTCTCCGCTCATCGCGCTGATGCAGGATCAGGCGGCGCACCTGGCGCAGATGGGAATCCCCGCCGCGATTCTGAACAGCACACTGAGTCCACAGGAGCAGGCCCGCATCGTCCGGGCCGCGGCGGAGGGCGCCTACCGGCTGCTGTATCTCTCACCAGAACGTCTGGCGCGGCAGGATACGATCGCGTGGCTCTCGCGTGTTCCGGTATCGTTCTTCGCAATTGACGAAGCCCACTGCATCTCAGAATGGGGACATGAATTCCGGCCTGAATACCGGCAGCTCAGCCGGCTCCGCGATACATTTCCCGATAAACCGATCGCGGCGTTCACGGCCAGCGCTACGCAGAAGGTCCGGCACGACATCCTGCAGCAGCTCAAGCTCGATCAGCCTCACAAGTACATCCTGAGCTTTCATCGTCCGAACCTGCGGTATCTCGTTAAAGAGTGCGACAAGAAGACCCAGCCGAAGCTGCTGCTCGCCGCGCTTGCCGAGCATGAGTGCGGGAACATCATCGTCTACGCGCCCACTATCAAGACGGTGGAATCCACGGTGGACTTCTTGCGGTCCAAGGGGATCGAGGCCGTTCCATATCACGGACAGATGGAGAACTCATTGCGGCAGCGGAACCAGGAGCTCTGGATGTCTGAAGAGGTTCCGGTGCTGGTGGGCACGCTCGCGTTTGGACTCGGCATCAACAAGCCTTCGGTTCGCGCGGTGATTCACCTGGCGTTGCCGAAGTCGATTGAGCAGTATTATCAGGAGGCGGGCCGCGCGGGACGCGACGGTTTGCCGGCCGATTGTGCGCTGTTGTGGCAGCGGAAAGATGCCGGCCTGCTGGTTCATTTCGTGCAGCAACTGCAAGACCCGCGGGAACGCGAGAACGCGTGGCAGCGCTACCATATCATTCGCCGTTATGTGGAGTCCGGGGACTGCAGGCATCATCAGATCTGCGTCCACTTTGGCGAGACTCCGAAATGGAGCCGTTGCGACAAGTGCGACGTTTGTGGTTCCACTCCGGCCTGGTTCACCGGAAAATCGCCGGAGCGCAGGGTGGCGATTGCTGCCCCTGTGGTTACAAGGAAGAGGCCCACCGCCTCAGGCGACGAAAACCTGATCGCCCACATGAAGAAGTGGCGGCGGGAACTCGCCAAGCAGCGGGGCATTCCGGCGTTCATGATCCTGCACGATGCCGCGTTGCTGGACCTTTGCCGCCGGGAGCCGGGGGACTTGAGCGAACTTCTGCACGTCACCGGGATCGGTGAGCGCAAGGCTGAACTCTACGGTGCTGAGATCCTGAGAGAGCTCGCCGCGTTCCGTTAGGCGCGGCTTCGGGTGCGGAAGTTGAAGCGGGCGTCTTTGATTGAGGTTCCCAGGATTTCGATGCGGCTCAGGTCACGTGTGCCTACGCCGTGTTGTTCGGCCAGACGGAGCGTGCTGTCGCTGGTTTCAAACGGGGCGCGGCCACGGCCGGCCATGGGGTCGTAGCCCATAACAGCGGCTGAAACAGCGTCCGTGGTTACGCAGTTAGTGCCTGCTATCAGGACTCCGGGGCTCACCGGAACTACTCCGCCGATCCATGGTCCTTCGCCGCCGGCCATCGATTCGATGCCGTCTATGATCGCGAGATGAATCGGCCTGGCAGCCACCAGGTCGGCCACTACCCGCGGGACGCGATAGCCTCCCTCGCGCGGGCATTTCGGATCGTTTTCGGATGGAGCAATCTTCGACGGTTGCCGCGAACCGCTGTGAATGACCGACCCGCGGCCGCCCTTGGGCAGAATGCTTGGTTCGTCCACGCCAGCGCCATCACCGTAGATTGTGGCGGGCGTGATGCCGAAGCAGTTTTTCATGGAAAGAGTGATACCGGCCGTTGCGTGGTCTTTCAATTTGGCGATGGAGACGAAGACATCGCAACCCTCGTACGAGTGGTTCAGGTAATACGCCTTGAACATGTGGCCGCCGTTGGGCGGAGTGAAAACCGAATACTTCTTCGCGGCGCCAAGATAGTTTGTGTTCTCCATCTCCACGTGCGGGGCGGCGTTTAAGAGATGAGCCGGATCCCAGTTGGCCTCCATCATGTACTCTTCGATGGGGTTCGCGTTACTCCACGCACTCTCCAACAGGCGAATCCGCTTGGCTCCCGCCTTGCCCATCAGATGCAGGGTGGTCCCGATCACGCGCGGGTGCGTCCACTGGGCGAGCTCCGCCGCGCGGTAGCCCATGCGCTGATCCGGGGAGCCGGTGAGGTTGATCTTGATGGCGACCGTTTTGCCGGAGACCAGACGGCCAAGGCCGCCGAGCTGGTCGAACATCTTCTCCATGGTGGGCAGCAGCTCTGGCCCGTATGTATTGCACCGGGCGATAGCAACCGGCGCGGTAGGCGTCCCAGCTGCATAAACAGGGCGTCCGGCAGCGAGCGCTCCGGCGGTTGCGGTTACCGTGGATAACCACTGTCTACGTGTGAATTGCGAGCACTGATTCATGAAGCGCCTCCAAACTCTATTGCAGCATATACAGGGAAGGGAGGCAGGTTCACTTCGACACCTTCTCCCTTGGGGGTGATGGTCAGGTTCTCAGGCGTGCCGCTGGAAAGCACCGTCATCCGGGCCGATTTGTAGGGATGCGCGACGTATAAACTCATCGGATGGCCGAAAGATCTGGCGGCGTAATTGACGATCTGCACCAGACCTTGGCCGTCCGAACTCCTGGTGTAATACGCGTTGGTCAATCCAGCGTTCCAGAGCCGCAGCACATCGTAGCGGCGGCTCAATAATAAATGAGTGTCGGTGGCGAGTTGATAGGGATCTGTCCACGGCTTGCGGGCAACGGCGAGCCGGCCATCCCCGTGGGAGAAATAATCGTAGCTGTTATCGTAATTGCCTGCCGCCTGCATCCCGGTGGTCATATGCGCCAGGCTTGCAGGCGCAATCACCAGACCACCGCCGGCCAGGAACTCTCCCGTTAACTGCTGAATGCGGCTGTTTGGTACTTTTTGCTGCACCAACAGCACCGCTTTCAAGCCGTGAAATGCGGCCTCATCCGCTCTTGCTTCATCAATCACGCGAAAGGCCAGATGGCGGCGGTTGCAGAGGTTCAGCACCTCTCCCCCGATGTACTCGTTTGGTCCTTGGAAGTCTGAGAGAACGCCGAGGTTCGCTACGGGCTGATAGGCCCGCCATGCCTTGTGGCGTTCGAAAAACTCCAACGCGTCTGAAATCTTCTTCCACGATGCGGCGGCCTCCGCATTTCCGGCGATGAGCCCTGCCCGCATTTCGTCATCCAGCGAGACGGTCCATCGTGAACCGTATGCTGCTGCGTCCGCTACCGCCAGAGCGTAAACATCGCCGCGTACCATTCCGGAATCGTTTGGCGGAGCTACGGAGATCCAGATGGTTTTGTCCGGCGACCTCGCGTGTTCAAGCGATGAGATCCAACCATTGGAATCCACCCACGGCGTCCCCGTGGGTCCAGTGGCGAGCTTCGCAGCGGCGCGCTCCTCTTTGTTGCCGGATTTACCCCGCCATGCGCTAGGAACACGCGGCCACTTGGCCTTATCGACGGCGATGATCGACGTTGGAAGGTTTGCCGGGTCGAAGATATCCAGTCCCCCTGGCTTAATTTCCGGCGCTCCCTTTACGACGAGGCAGTTCACCGGAGAGTCCTTGAGAAAGTTCAGCGGACTGGTGGCGTTGGGCCAAGCGAGCGGAATCAGATCGGCGGCGTTGCGCATACTCTATTATGCTTCGCTCTTTAACATTTGAATTGCGGCTTGAATATAGCCGAATGCAAATGCGAAGGCTTGCCTGCCGCCTTCATCGGTATCGATTCTTGGAACGTGGTCGGGCATGAGCATCCCGTCGTAGCCCACTTCCTGATAGGTTCGGGCGCACTGCAAAAGATTCACATCGCCATCATCCGGAAATGTCTCCTGGAAGTCGAGGAAATGTCCGCGAATGTTCCGGAAATGGACGTTGAAAATCTTCTTGCGGCTGCCGAAATAACGGATGACATCATGGATTTCCTTATTGGGGTCGGCTAGCATTTCCGAGATGGTGCCCTGACAGAAGTTGAGGCCGTGGTACGGGCTTGGGTTGATCTCGATGAACTTCTTGAGCCCTTCCACGTTGCCCAATACGCGATTCACGCCGCGGAATCCTTTGTCCTTTGGCATGCCTGGATCGTGAGGGTGGCATCCCATTTTCACCTTGTATTCCGTGGCGACCGGCACCACTTTGTTCAAGAAGTACGCGATCCGTTCCCAGGCGATTTCAGAGGTGACGCGGCCAGCCTCGGTGAGCGGCGGATCTTGCTTGGCCTTGTCGTAGGAGAACGTACTGAACTTTGAGATGCCGCGGCCGGGCGTCGGTTCCGAGCGCACCACGCCGAGGATGCTCATATTGTATTTGACCATCGGAATGCCGGCTTGGGCGCAGTTCCGGATCATCTGGCAGATGTTGTCGATTTCGCGATCGCGCTCCGGACTCTTTCCGAGCATGATGTTCGGATTTTCCGACCTGGTGATGTAGGCGGAACTGAGCGGAAGGGGGATGGTGTCGAGCGAGATTCCGTGGGACTCGACGCGCTCGCGGAGGCGCTTCAATCCGTCAACCGACCACTTATCGTCCATCTTGGTGGACGGCAAAGTGCTGCAGATATTCTTGACGCCGAAGCAGGAGATGACCCGGAGGACCGCGTCGTCGTGACTGTGCTGGGTGCCCACCTTCATCAGCACTTTTCTATTCGTCTTCTTTTGCGCGGCTGGCGCGCTTTGCGGGAGCGCCGTTGCCGCTGCGGCGGCTGCGCCTGCCTGGAGGAAATTACGTCGATGCATTGGCATAATCTATCAAACCTCGCGGCCTGTCTGCGAAACTGAGCCAATGAGCATTCGCATCCAGAACATTTCGGCATGGGAGATTCTCGATTCGCGCGGTAACCCCACGGTTGCGGCACGGTGCGAACTTTCGAATGGAATCTTCGCGAAAGCGCATGCTCCATCGGGGGCGTCCACCGGGCGGCATGAGGCGGTTGAATTACGGGATAGCGACCCCACGCGGTATGGCGGCAAGGGCGTTTTGCACGCGGTGCGGAACGTGAATGAGATCATCGCTCCCGCGCTAATTGGGTTTGTTTGTGCAAAAGCCGGCGATGTGGATGCACGGCTGCTGGAAATGGAGAAATTACCGAGCAAAGCCAATTTAGGGTCAAATGCAATGGTGGCAGTGTCTTGTGCGGTAGCCCGGGCGTTTGCGGCGGCTGAGGGCGTGCCGCTGTGGAAGTATTTGGCGGGCGGAAGGCAAGCTGTGCTGCCGGCGCCAATGGTCAATATTTTCTCGGGAGGATTGCACGCGGGCGGGAATATTGAGTTCCAGGATTTTTTGGTTATTCCGAATGGGATTGGGGAATATGGCTTGCAGATGGAAGCCATTGTTGCGATCCATCGCGCGGCGCGGGTGGTGCTGGAAACGCATGGCTGCGTGCTGACCGGTGTTGCGGATGAAGGCGGATGGGGGCCCCGGCTGAGCTCGAATGAAAAGGCGCTTGAGTATTTGACGCGTGCGATTGAGCTGGCGGGCTTTCGTCCTGGGCTGGATGTTTCGATTGCTTTGGATGTGGCAGCGTCGCAGTTTTTAGTGAACGGCGCATATGAATTGAAGACCGAGAGACGGACGCTTTGCGCCGCGGAGATGGTGGATCTGCTGGCCGACTGGAGTGCGCGGTATCCGGTAATCTCTATCGAAGATGGTTTAGCGGAGGACGATTGGGACGGGTGGCGGCTGCTCACCTGCCGGCTTGGGACTTCGGTACAGCTTGTTGGGGACGACCTGTTTACTACGAATCTGGCGCGGTTGGAGCGGGGCATTGCGGCGGGGGCGGGGAATGCGGTGCTGGTTAAGATGAACCAGATCGGGACGCTTGCGGAGACGTTTGCGGTAATCGACCGGGCGCGGGAGGCGGGATTCGGAGCGGTGATCTCGGCGCGGTCCGGGGAGACCGAGGACGATTTTCTGGCGGATCTGGCCACGGCTTCGGGGGCCGGGCAGATCAAAGTTGGATCTGTAACGCGGTCTGAACGGCTGGCTAAATACAACCGGCTGTTCGAGATCGAACGGGAACTTGGGTGAAACGGCGGTATGGATAACTCCTTCTTTTCGATTCCGCGAAACGCAGCCAATCCCAATATCGAACACCTTAAATCAAACATCTTCGCCTCCATTTGTCCTGCGGGGTTAGTTTAGCTGAGGCGGGATTGCCGTTGTTCTTACGGTTATGGATTGTGGTTTGTTTTAACGGAGATGGGTGGCAAAGATTTTCGTGACTGCCCAAGCTCCCTTCGCTCGCGGCAAAGGAGATCAAACGTGCCACCCGCCCACTCAATCTGGTGCTAGTCAACCCGCGGCAAGTCCGCGCTTTGCCTGGGAGAAAGATCGATCAGAAGGATTGACGGGTATGGTAGGCAAGACTGGATGGCTCGGCAAAACATCGCCGAACGTGCCGGCCATGTGCTTGCCCGGCCCCCATCCATGTAGACCCGGTTTTCGTATAAGCTAGTGAAGGCTTGCACAGTAGAGCATTCTCGGGTATATTCACAGAGTCAGTTCCCGAGTTTGATTAGGTTGAGAAAGAATCCCAAGGAGGTTCTAAAGTCATGAAGAAAGTCCTAGTGTTATCCTCGTTGTTCGCGCTCAGCGCTTTTGGCGCTGAATGGACAGGTTCAATTTCTGATGCAGGCTGCGGCGCAAAGCATGTAGACGGCTCAGAAAAGGCTGCTGCCTGCGTACAAAAGTGCGTCAAGGGCGGAGCCGCTCCGGTGTTTGTGACCGATGGTAAAGTTTTGAAGATCTCGGACCCTGCAAAGGTGATGGATCATCTGGGTCACAAGGTCACCATTACTGGCAAGCTTGACGGAGATACCGTCACGGTTGATTCAGTCAAGATGGCCGAATAGTTTGCTCGATGAGAGGCAGGCTATTGGAGCTTGCCTCTTCCTTCCACCCGCCACACCTGCTCCACTTTTTCGCCTCTGATTCCGTAAACCTGCTCGTGTAAATTCATCGCCACGCATACATGGTTGGGGATCACCTGTACACGGTCGCCCACCTGAAATGATTTGGAGACTTTACGCAGGCCGACAAACCCGTGCTCCTCATTCATCTTTCCAAACACGGCTTCCGGAGCATCCACCAACCTGCCAAAACTCACTTCATCAATGCCGGTGGGCCGATCGGAGGAGAAGGTCTTCGAGCCCCCATCAATGATCATTTGGTCTTTGACAGCCGTGGAAACAACGGTCAAAAGAATGGATGCCGCACAATCTTCATAAGAACTGGCGCCGCATAGAACCGTGTTCCGGTCATTGAATATGTAAGTGCCGGGCCGGATCTCATTGAGTTGGGAAACCTGATGTGAGTGGAAGAGTGTAGGCGTAGACCCGCCGCTGACGATCTTGACCGGGAAGCCTGCGGAACTCAAATCCCGGACTACCGAGTCGAGCAGTTTTCCCAACTTTGCAAGCGTAGCCTCCGCGGCCGAATCCATCATCTTGATATGCCCTGGATAGAATGCGATACCCTCAAAGGTCAGTCCAGGTAGCGAATCGATACAGCGCACCAGCGTCAGCAACTCGTCACCAGGCTGCACTCCGACCCGCCCTAGTCCGACATCCATTTCAGCAAGCACGCCAATGTTCTTTCCCGATGCCTGCGCGGCAGCGGCAAGCTCACGTGCCGCAACCACACTGTCCAGAGAGACCGTGACCTGGGTTTTACCGGCGACTCTCATCAAACGATCTAACTTCTGCTTGCCGATCACTGGATATGCAATTAGCAGGTCATCCGGTTCGGCGCCGAGCATCACCTCGGCTTCACCCACTTTCGCGACGGTCAGGCCCACGGCCCCTAGTGCCATTTGCCGGCTGGCTAATGCCGGAATCTTATGTGTCTTTGTGTGCGGCCGGAGGCGCAGCCCGTGGGTGCGGACGTAATCCGCCATTCTCCCCAGGTTGCGCTCCATCACGTCGAGATCGATTAAAAGCGCGGGAGTATCCAGATCTTGAATGTTCATGTTCAGGGTTTGAAGTCCAGGATAACCCTTGTCCCCGAGTTTTTGTAAATGAGTGAGAGATCCTTGATTTTTGGCGGCTTGCCATCCAAGAGGAAGTACAGTAGTCCGGAATCCAGATCGTTGGTTTCCTTTTCGGGCAGAACCTTTTCCTTCAGCACCTGGAGCAGGGGATTGTCCGGCTCGTTAGCCGCGGCACCGGGTTGCACCGTGGTTTTGGTTTCCGCCGTCGCCGCGGCATTCCCCGCCTCGCCGCCATTTCCGCCCATTCGCCCTGGCCGCGAGCCTGTCCCAGGGACGCCTCCCCAGATTGGACCCCGATCGTTGCCCATCATGCCGCCACTCCCTCGAACACCTTGCGAGGTGACCATGAGCGAACCTTTCCCGGCGATTTGGCTCGGCTCGAGCGGCTGGGACTTCTGGCCATCCCTGCCGGAAAGCAAAGTGAAATCGTCACGCCAAACGGAGACCTTATTATCGCCCTTTGGGACCATCTTTACCTTGACGATAATCAGATCCAGGCCGGGATCGCGCCCTAGCGCTTGAGTGACAGCCTCTTTATCCACCATAACCGATGCGGTAATGTCCACCACATCGTTACCGCCCTGGACCGGGCCGGGCTTCTTCTTCTCGGCGGCAGCTAAAATGCCGCAAAACACAAGACATACGCCGAAAGTTCGGAAACGCATAAGGAGGAGCCTCCCACCCGTATTATACCGGCGTTCCTTTGTACTCCGCCCTAAAGGTAGCGATGGCGGCTGCCGATTACCCCAATAGAAGATGAGAGCCTCACGGGAATTCTACGCATGACACGGATGACATCGGTGTTTGCCATAATAGCGGCTCTCGCCGGTTCGTTATATGCCGAGGATGTGGTGAGCAGTTTCACGGTATCCGCTCCACCTGGGGCCCGTTTTATGGTGGATGCCGTCGAATACACAACAGCGGCCTCTTTTCTGTGGCCGCAGGGCAGCAAGCACGTGTTGAAGTGGGTTGGAACTACTAGTGACACCGTGCAATCCAGTATCTTTAACGGCACGCGTTATACCTTTACCGGTTGGTCCGAGTCCTCGGGGGTCCTTTCCCCTGCGGCCGACCCTGTGCAGGTGATTACCGCCGGTGCCTCTGCTTCATCGTACGTGGCCAACGCCACTGTTGAGTATAGGATTCTACTCGGTCTTCGTTCCCTGCCTTCCAGCACGGATACACTTCCGCAGTTACAAGCGCCTCAATCTGGAGCCGGCTCGTGTGGGGCGCCAGGCGATCAGACACAAACAATGTTTCGTGTGGGTGTCGTATACCTCAATGGGACTTGCTACTGGTCTGACGCCTCCATCTGGGCTCTTGCCGGCACGGTCAACCTGAATGCCTTCCCTTTTCCGGGCTATGTCTTTGATGGCTGGAGTAGCAACATCGGGCCGCTGGACGCCTCTCTCCGCCAGTTCGCGTTGCAGAGGCCAATCACGCTATCTCCACGATTCTCACCAGGAAAGCGGGTACGTTTCATAACCAGTCCTCCCAATCTTTCTGTCTTGATCGACCGCACAGTCACCCCGACGTCCTCTGCCATACCGTGCCCATCGGCTCAACTGCAACCGCCGTTTACGTCCGTGCTCTCCGGCCAGTTCCCTTTGTGCATTGGTGAGTTTGACTTTAGCGACAATTCCGTCCATCTTCTGAGCGCTCCCGCCACGCAGCAGGACGGTACTGGTAATGTCTTTATATTCGATTCCTGGAGCATTGGAGGTGGGCAGAATACTGTTTACACCGCCAAGAACACGAACGTGTCCGAAATCATCACGGCCAATTTCGTGCCCGGCGCCAGGGTCAGCTTTGTGACTGCTCCGGTAATTTTGAAACTCACGGTGGATGGCCGCGATAACTGGCCATCCTACAACTTCGTCTGGGCGGTTGGCTCGAAGTACACAGTCACGGCACCGGCGGAGCAATTTGACGCGAGGGGCCGGAAGTATGTCTTTAAAGGGTGGTCCAATGGGGCCACCGCCACGCAGGACATTGTTGTGGATGCGACTGCCGCAACCAGCGGCGGAATGCGATTGACCGCCAACTACGAACTGCTCAACCGCCTCATGATCGGTAGCACCGTGCAAGGGCTTGCCGCCAAGGTGGACGGCGCCGATTGTCAAACACCCTGTTCTGTGGACCGCGCAAGCGGAGCCACCGCCCGGGTTTCTGTGCCTGCGACGGTCTCCATGTCCGCGATGAGCCGCTACGACTTCACGGTCTGGCAAGATGGTGGACCGGCCGACCGCACCATTACCTTCAACAAGGACTTGCAGACGGTGAACGCGAACTATCGTATTTCCAACCGCCTCACCGTGGTCTCCGATCCGGACGGCGGCGCTGACTTTGCGTTCGACCCTCTATCTCCGGATGGTTTCTACGGAGCCGATGCGACGGTGAACGTGACCGCGGCGGCGAAGGCCGGCTATCGATTCCGGCGCTGGGATGGCGATCTCAGCGGCACCTACCGGGTCGGCGCGGTCCCGATGTCGGCGCCGCGCACGATTCGCGCTCAACTCGACCGGGTGCCGTATATTGCTCCCGCGGGTGTCAAGAACTCCGCCGGTGACACGCCCGCCCAGGGCGTTGCCGCTGGATCCATCATTTCGATCTACGGTGAGAGCCTCGCCACCCGTTCTGAAGTGGGTCCGGCCAGCCCTCTGGCTCAGACTATCGCCGGAGTTGTCGTGCTGCTCGGTGACCGTCTGCTGCCAATGATCTATGTATCCCCCGAACAGATCAATGCGCAACTGCCGGACGATCTGGCGGAGGGCACCTACAATCTGACTATCAAAAACGACGGAGGACTCCCGGATGTTACCGCGCAGTTCACGGTCGTTCGGAATGCGCCCGGTCTCTATTCGAATACCGTGAACGGGAAGCAGTACGCTCTCGCATTTCATGAGGATGGTTCCGCCATCAATCTAGACAGCCCAGCAAAACGCAACGAGTTAATCACCATTCTAGGAACGGGTTTTGGGCCGTACAACAGGCGGGTGCCCGAAGGTTTCATGACTTTGGCCAGCCCGGTTGCAGCACTTACCGATCCGGCGCAGATCGCCGCCGGTTCCATCCAGCTGCAGCCATCGTTCAGCGGCGCTGCGGCCGGTTTCGTGGGTATTGCCTCATCTAAATTCCGGATCGCGAAGGATCTGCCCGGTGCCGCCAGCATCGATCTACGAATCACGGTGAATGGACAAGACAGCAACACCGTTCTACTGCCAATCGAGTAATCCGCTCTACATCCTCCAGCTTTCTTTCGCTCAGAATACCGCCGGCTCTCCGCATCAGCTAAACTAGGATTTTGAAAATACTGCGTAAGATAAGTCGGATGAAACCTGCCCCGTCCGAGGAACGTCTGGAGATTCACGCAGAGTGGAAAGGAACTAGTTCTTCATCATGATGTTTTCCAGGCTCAAATGCCTGACTACCGTCGCAGTGTGCACTCTGTGCTTCCTAATCACCGGCGGGTTTCTTGCCGTAGCTCAGCAAGCGCCAGCTCCGAAGCCGGCTCAGACGCCAATTCCGGCGCCACCTCAGACAGTTCCAGCTCAGACAACTCCAGCACCGAATCCGCAAAATCCATTCGAATCGGTGCCAACGGGGAAAGCTCCCGAACAGACTCCGCCTCCTGCTAAACCTTCCGGACAGATTCAACTGGAAAATCCCAAAGCCGCCGCCGAGCCCGCAAAACCTGCAGTGGGTAACGAGAACGTTATTGACTCGATTGAGTTCCGTGGATCGCGCCGCGTTCCGCAGGACACGCTGCGAGCGCTGGTGTTCACCAAAAAAGGCGATAAATACGACGAAGAGGCTCTTCATCGCGATTTCATGGCGCTTTGGAACACGGGCCGCTTCGATGATATCCGGATGGAGAAGGAACCCGGCCCGAACGGCTGGATTATTCGTTACATTGTTACCGAGCGGAGAGTAGTCCGGTCGATCAAGTACGATGGGGCGAAATCCGTAACTGTCTCCGAGATTCTCGACCGGTTTAAGGAAAGAAAAGTCGGCCTTTCGGTTGAATCTCAATATGATCCGAACAAGGTGCAGCGTGCGGCCAATGTGCTGAAGGAGTACCTATCCGAGCGTGGCCGCCAGTTTGCCACCGTGGAACCCGATATCCGCCAGATCCCGCCGTCCTCACTGGAAGTCGTCTTCAAGGTGAACGAAGGTCCCAAGGTGAAAGTGGGCGAGATCACCATACAAGGCAACACGATCTTTACCGACCGCGATCTGATTCGCGCAATGAAGAATCTGAAGCCCATCGGAATCCCGCACTCCATTATTCTGGAAAACCTGTTCGCCAAGAGCTTCGATTCCACAAAGCTCGAACAGGATAAAGACATGGTCCGGAACTATTATCAGGAGCATGGATACTTTACGGCTCGGGTGGTGGATTCCAAGGTGGAGATCGTAGACGTCGGTGGCACAGGGAAACGAATTCCGCTCTTCAAGCCGAGCAAGCCCGGTAAGCGGGCGAACATTTCCATGAATGTGGAAGAAGGCCGGCTATATCACCTGAACAAGATCAACTTCGTTGGCGTGAAGTTGTTCCGCACTCCCGAGACTCTCATGCGTCCGCTGTTCCAGATGCAGGAGGGCGATACGTTCTCCACCGCCAAGCTTCGCAAGGGCATGGAAAATATGCGGAAGCTATACGGCGAGTTCGGCTACATCGATTTCGTTCCGGAGCCGGACCCGCAAGTGGTCCCAAACTCCGATAAGATCGACCTCACGTTCAACGTGGATGAAGGCAAGCAGTTTTTCGTCCGCCGCATCGATTTCTCCGGCAACACGACTACGCGCGATAAGGTGATCCGCCGGGAACTGCTGATCGACGAAGGCGACATGTACAACACCCGCCTTTGGGAGATCAGCATCCTGCGCCTAAATCAGTTGGGTTACTTTGAGGCGCTTAAGGCGGAAGATGCTGCCACTCTCAGCAAGGATCCGAAGACAAATACGGTGGACCTGACACTGAAGGTGAAAGAGCGCGGCAAGAACTCCATTCAGTTGAACGGCGGTGTTTCGGGAATCGCGGGCAGCTTTATTGGATTCCAGTATTCCACCAACAACTTTCTGGGCCTTGGCGAGACGCTGAGCCTGGATGCGCAAGTTGGCGACCGTCTGAGAAACGTGACCTTTGGCTTCACCGAACCATACCTGTTCGACAAGCCGATGCAGGCCGGGTTTACCGTATACACGAACCGCTTCAACTACGACCAGGGCCGCGAGGTATCGCTGCTTTCCGGACGGAATTTGATTCCGCTTTTCAACCAGCTTGGCCAGCAGAACCTTCTCAATTACGTTTCAAACGGATACGGGTTTACTACCTATCTCAGCTATCCGATGAAGAAGTTAAGCTTTGCCAGACTCGGCTTGACATATGGGTACGACACTTCCAACATCACTACCCTGACCACGGCTTCCTCGCAGTATTTTCAGTTCATCAACTTCCAGGGCATTGGCGGCCCAAATTCGTTACAGGGCATCAAGACCAGTAAGGTGGTCCCATCGTTCAGCTACAACACGGTGAACCATCCCATTACACCAACGGCTGGAAAGTCGCTCTTCATTTCTACAACGTTTGCTGGCAGCGTGCTCGGCGGCAACGTAAACATGATCGAACCCACCCTGGATGCGAAGTACTTCCGCAAAGGTTTCAAGCAGGGCCACGTGATCGGTATGCATGTTCTCGGCCGCTTACTGACCGGTTATAGTGATAAGGTCGCTCCACCATTCAACCGTTTCTATATGGGCGGAGAGAATGACATTCGCGGATTTGAAATCTGGGGTATCAGTCCCATCGCTTATATTCCAAGCTCGGCGGATGTGAATGTCTTAAACAACGACGGCACCCCCCGAATGCAGAAAACCATTGTGAATGGCCAGGTGACCACCGCAAATGTCACCCAGAAGATTCCCATTTACCAGTTGACGTTCCCCGGCGGTGACACGCAAGCGGTCGGCAACTTTGAATATCGTATCCCCATCTTTGGACCGGTGAATCTGGCCGCGTTCTTCGACGTGGGTATCGATAGAATATCGTTTCCAGGGCAGCTTGGCTTGAACCCGACCCGTGTTTCAGAGTTGAACGGCTTGTTTCCACAGGCTGACTTTAGCGGTCGGGCCGTGATTGCGAAAGGTACGCAGGCACTGCGCAGTTCCACCGGTCTGGAGTTGCAGGTGATGATGCCGGTGGTGAACGCTCCGTTCCGTCTCTATTGGGCCTATAACCCGAACCTGGTTCGACAGTACTTGCAGCAGCCCATCGTTGCCGATCGCTCGTTCTTCCCGAATGAAGCGACGTTCCAGGGTGCGGTTGCTCAGTTTGGGCAGGCTGCGCCGTTCTTTGAAAAGCGCAGCACATTCCGTTTTTCCATCGGGAGAACGTTCTAAATCGCGTGGCGGACCCCGACGGGTCCGCCATCTTGTTATGCTAGTGACATCAACCCAGGAGTTTCCAACGTGAAAATTAGTGTTTTAGCTCTGTCCTCTCTGGCCCTAGGTGCGGCCATGATTTCAAGCGCGCAAACCCCACCGGCAAAAGTCGGTATTATCCATATCCAGAACGCCATCCTTGGAACAAAGGACGGCCAGAAGGCATTGCAGGAACTCGAAGCCCGTTCGGCTCCTAAGAAGAAGGAACTTGAAAAGCGGCAGGCAGATATCCTCGCCCTCCAGGAGCAGCTCAATAAGAGCAGCAACGTGGGTGGCGAAGAAGCGAAACAAAAGCTGATACGTGAGATCGATCAGAAAAAGAAATCTTTCACGCGTGACGTGGACGACGCCCAAGCGGATCTCGATCAGGAAAACCAGAAGGTGCTGAACGAACTGGGTGGCAAGATCATGGCGGTGTTGGACAAATACGCCAACGATAATGGCTACGCATTGGTTCTCGATGTGAGCAACCAGCAGACCTCGCCAGTTCTGTTCGCGGCTAACGGAATTGACGTCACGCGCGAAATCGTCGCGCTCTACGACAAGAATTCTACATCCATGAGTTCTCCAACGGCAACCCCAACCGGGAAGCCGCCCGCCGTGGTAAGACCTCCTGCCACCGTGGCGCCCGCCCCCAAGACTACGGCACCACCCGCAAGTCCCAAGCCCGGCCCTGCGAAGTAAGCCTTCGCCGGGCTTGATCGCGCTCCTGCCGGCAAATGCCCAGGAGCGCGATCCTTTTATTCTTCGTTGCCAGCCTCCAGCGCGGCCCGCTTCACATTCACCTTGGCCAGAATCAACAATCCCGCGATGAAAAAGAAGATCAGCGAAAGAATCGCCAAGCGATAGCTCTTCGTGTATTGCAGCGCCAACCCGAACAGGAGCGGACACAGCCAACTGGTGCCTTTGTCGCTGATTTCGTACAGGCTGAAGTATTCCCCTTCGCGCCCCTTGGGAATCATCAACGAATACAGCGAACGGCTCAACGCCTGGCTGCCGCCCATCACCAACCCGACTACCGCCGCCATCCAAAAGAACTGCGCCGTCGTCCTGACGGAAAAATAGATAGCGAACAGCACTCCGGTCCAGATCGCTAGTGACAACATCACAGCGCGCTTGGCGCCCACCAACTTGGCGATATAGTTAAACGCGATCGCTCCCGCAAATCCAACGAATTGGACCATCAGGATCGCGAGTGTCAGATCCTGCAGTGGAATCTTTAGCTCATCGTTGCCGAACTGCGAAGCCAGCGTGATCACCGTCTGAATCGCGTCGTTGTAAAGCAGGTAGGCGATCAAAAACGTCAGCGTTTGCGGATAATTCGCCATGTCCCTCAGCGTGCTCCACAGTTGCTTGAATCCCGAATTTAAGTAGTTCTCCCCTGGAGGCGGACTGTGCAGCGCAGGCCGGTTTCGCAACGCCGCCAGGGGAATGACGGTGAACACTGCCCACCAAACGCCGGCCGAGCAAAGGCTGGCCCGCACCGCCATCGCCTCAGAGATGCCGAACGCATCCTTCTTCATGTACAGCAAGAGATTCAGCGCGAGCAGCAGTCCGCCGCCCAGATATCCGATGCCCCAGCCGTTCGATGAGATGGAGTCACGCTCCTCCGGGCTCGCAATGTCTGAGAGAAACGAGTTGTAGATCACCAGGGAGGCTCCGAACGCCAGATTCGCGATCAGAAACAGCAATCCGCCCATTAAATACGCTTGGCCTTGCAGCCAGAACATCGCCATCGTCGCGGCCGCGCCGGTATAGGCGAACAGCGCGAGCAGTCCTTTCTTGTTGTTGCTGTAATCCGCCAGAGACCCAAGCACGGGAAGGCAAATCACCTGCGACAATACGGAAAGCGACACCACGTAGCCCCAGTAGGCTCGCGCATCCACCGCGATGCCTAACGGGAAGATGTACCCTTCCGAATTCGCTCCGGCCTTCGCCAGCGCGGTCAGGTAAGGGCCAAGAAACAGCGTGACCACCGTGGTCGAAAACGCTGAGTTCGCCCAGTCGTAAAAATACCAGCCGCGCTGTTCCCGCTTGCTGTATGGCGCCGGGATCGGCATCGTTTGTTGCGCGGCCATTTACGTTGTCCCCGCAGTGGTCTGGGCCATCTGTTCGGCCATCTTGTTCAGCGCCACGTAATCCTTCTTCCCGTTGCCAAGCAGCGGCAACTTTTGTATGTAAGTGATGCGGCGCGGAACCGCAAGTTCCGGAGCACCCATCTTCCGGGCCGCCTGCTGCAGTTGCTCGCGCCGAAGATCCGCATCTTCCGTAAACAGGACAATTATCTCGCCGCGATGTGCGTCCTTCAACGCCGCCGAGGCATGCTGAAATTCCGGTTGCGCCAGAGTAGCGATGTTCTCCACCACTTCCAGCGAAACCATCTCACCCGCGACTTTCGCGAACCGGCGCATCCGCCCCTGAATGGTAATAAATCCACTTTCATCCACGGAAACGATATCGCCGGTATCATACCAACCCCGGCCAAAAACGGAGATGGGCGGTTGAATCGCTCCCGGCCGGTCTTGCTTCAAATAGCCGAGCATCACGTTCGGCCCGTTTACATGCAGCACACCGCCATTCTCAATTCCCGGCACCGGGGCCAGTCGATACTCGATGCCCGGCAGCAATTCGCCGACGCTCCCCTGCCTGTTTGCCATCGGTGTATTCACTGCGATCACAGGCGAACATTCGGTTGCGCCATAACCTTCCAGCGGCCGCACGCCGCATTTTTCCATGCACAGCGTGCGAACGTCATCGGTCAGCTTCTCGGCGCCTACAATCAGATGCTTCACTTTGTAAAAATCGTAGGGATGCGCGTGCTTCGCATAGTTCGCAAGAAACGTGTTCGTTGCGAACAGCACCGTGCAATCGCGGTTATAAAGAAACTCTGGGATCACCCGGTAGTGAAGCGGAGAAGGATACAGAAAAATGCGGCTTCCATGCAGCAACGGTAGAACGATACCAACTGTCAGTCCAAAGGAATGGAACATCGGCAGGGCGCTCATGAATTTGTCCTTTGAAGAGAACTCGAACACTGCCGCGGCCTGTGCCACGTTTGCCAAAATCGACGCGTGGCTTAGCACCACTCCCTTCGGCTTGCCTTCCGATCCCGACGTAAACAGAACCACGGCCGGTTCGTCCGGTTCCACCGGTTTCATCGCCATGCGTGGAAATCGCACCGCCCACAGCATTAGCCAGAGCTTGTCGGCTACCGTGAACGTTGCCCGCTGATCCTCCAGATAATAGATCTGGACTCCTCGCAGCGACGCAACCACGTTCGCCAGTTTCGCCTTCTCCACAAACGCGCGCGAGGCAAAGATCACCCTGATCTTCGCCACCTCGCACGCGCTCTGTATTCCCTCTGCGCCGGACGTGTAATTCAACATCGCGGGAGTGCGCCGCATTGCAAACATCCCAAATAGCAAGGAGACCGTAGCGCCCACATTCGGCATCAGTACCCCGGTTACCTCACCCTCAGCAGTATGTTTCGCGACAATCCGGCCCAACGCCAGGCTTCCCTTCAGCAGTACAGCGTAGGAGTTGGGAATCTCCTTGATGTCTTCCAGCACCAGCCGCTTTTTTCCAAACAAAGCCATTGCGTTCAGAAAGGCTTCAAACAACCCCGTCTGCTTGCGTGAATCGAAGGTGGCACGCTGCATGATCTTGCGCAGTTGCTCGCTTGCAATCCGCCGCCGTAGCTTGGCCGTTTTCGCATCCGGCATGGGGATGCTTGCGGGCGCGTGGATGGTCAACGTGATTCGGGGGAAAAGCTTCTTGGGGAAGTCGCCAAACATCCTGCTCGCATAGGAGTAAACACTGCCATCTATGTGGACCGGCACCACTGCCGCGCCCGTCTTTGCGGCCACGAAAGCGGGTCCATCGTAGATCTTCATCATGCTGCCGGTTACGGTGATGCGGCCTTCTGGGAAGATCACGACCGGCGCTCCGGTTTCCAACAGCCGGATCACCGCTTTCATGGCCAGCGGACTGGTGGAGTCCACCACTAGATGCGGAATAAATTGCAGCCCGATGCGGAAATACCAGAGCTTCGCGATCAGGGTGTGGATCAGGTAAGTGGGTTTAATGGGTAGAAACGCGCCCAACAAGATCCCATCCAAAAACGACGCGTGATTCGCAACAATCAAGAGCCGCTCATGCTTGTGCAGATCGCCGCGAACCGTGACCCTGAAAAGTAACCGGAAAACGACCCTGACTAACAGTGCAATCACGTTGTCCCTCGCTTCGTTGTACCAGCCTACAACCTGCAAGAAGGCGGCCGGAGGAAGCGAGTTCCGTTAGTCTTTTCCGCTATGCGAGAACTTGCACAGCGCTGGCGCTCGCCAGGTCGGCCGTGCCGAGGTCTTCGGCTGATATACCCAACCGTCTCAGCGCCGATCGCAGCACCGAGTTGGAAGGCAGATCTTCTTCCGCCGCGCTCCAGAACTCCGTTACATACAGCAGTGCCGCCAAGTCCGAATCCGTCCAATCCGGACTGTGGTGGTGCCGGACGGCCTGCACCATATCGCGCGGGAACTTCCAAATTTCCAGCACGTCGGCGCCCGCTTCGGCGTGATCGAATCCAAGCAAGACCACTTCGGCGACAGTCGTCTCACACCCCTTGCCAGTTAGGCGTTCACATACCGCACTCACTTCGGCCGGAAGCAGGCTGATGGCCAGCCGGCCAATGTCATGAACCAGGCCCGCCAGGAATGCCTCGCGCGGGCTTACCCGGTCCGACATTCCGGCAATCCGCTCGGCCACCTGCGCGGTTTCGATTGAGTGCTGCCAGAGTTGCTTCATCTTCGGCGCTGAAAATAGAGGGCGCAATGCAGCGGCCGCCAGAACGCGCCGCGTCTCTTCCAGTCCAATGAAGTTGATCGCGTCTTTTACGGTCTTCAGAGGATAACGCGGGCTGAAGAACGCGGAATTCGCCGCCTGCAACAACTGTCCGGCTAGCACTTGATCCATCGCGCTGATTTGCTCCACTTCCCGCAAGTGAAGTTCAGGTTTCCCCAGAACCGCCAGCGCCTTCATAGCAATGGCCGGGTAAACCGGGAGCCTGGGAATCAGGGGCAACAGGTCCGCGCGGGTTGCCTTGCGAAGACTTGCCAGCACCGCTCCTATAACAGGATCATCCGGTGTGGTTTCCAGCATTTGCTGGATAGCATGGCCTTCAAATTGCGCAAGTTCGAGTTGTTCATCGAAAACATCGGCGAGTTCCAAAATGCCTGCCAGCGCCGAAATCCGGTCCGTTCGCTGAGAATTGTCCGGATGCCGCATGGCCTCTAGTATCTGCTGGACCTTGGCTGGAATTCCAACCTGGGCTGGGACGCCGAGCGCCGGGCGGATCTGACTTTGCGTCTGCCCCGCCGGCCAAAGTTCACCGCACAAACGGTTCACCGTCTCTTTTTCCAGCATTTCCAACGGTAGATGATGCAACAGGGCAGCCTGTTCGAGCAACTGGCTCTCCTCTCCCGTCATTCTTAGATCGCCAGCCAGCTCATGGGACCATGCAGCCACGCGCTGGCAGTGTGAGCGAAGTCCAGCGTCAAACACATCCATATAATCCTTATCGGCAGGCTTTGCAGATCCTTGGCCGAATTACGCGAGCAGCCCTTTCGCCCTGGTCTCGACGGCGGCGCGAACCTTATCCTCGGGAACCAATTTTTTCAGCATTCCAGGCAATTCCACCTCAATCGTGATGTCTTTGTCGGTTACTAAAACCGTGCCGCGAACCGTCGCGCTGAACAATCCCATCTTGCCCCGGCACGAAAACGTCATCGTGTTTCCGCTCCAGCTCTTTTCCGGCTCCACCACCTTCACTGGACCGGCTGGAATGCTTTGAATCAAATCCTGCACGGACTGATCGACAATTCGCATGGCCTCTTGCTGGCCCTTATCATGTGAAATAGTTACGCGCATCTCCACTACCTTCCTTTCAGATCTTCGACCGTATAATAGAGTAACGGATCATGCACAGCGAGTACATCGAACAGCGCAATGGCGGCTACTACGTGGCCGGGACTCGCATTTCTCTGGACTAGATCGGGTGCTCCTTTAATGAGGGCAACTCACCTGAAGCCATTCAGGAAGATTTCCCTCTGCTGAAACCGGCACAGATTTACGGTGCTATCGCCTTCTACCTGGACCACCAGCGAGAGATTGATGAGTACCTGGCCCGCACTGAGCGCGAGTTCGAAAAAAGCACCATCCCATTGCAGCAGGCGAATCCGCGGCTTTGGGAAAAGCTGGAGCGCGTCCGCGCAAAGAAGTGCGAGCCTCGCACTTGAGCCTTTGCTTCCAGGCGGACGCCGATCTCAAACACGCTATCGTCAAAGCGGTCCGCTAGCGAGAGCCCAGCATTGACTTCGCCTCGGCTGGCGAATCCGGCCTGCAAGGCGTCACCGATCCTGAACTCCTCGAACGCGCGGAACGGGGAGGTCGGATTTTGGTGTCGCATGATCGCCCGACCGTGCTCGCTCATCTCCGCGCACGCCTAAAGGCGGGAAAATCGAGCCCGGCTTATTGGTGGTCTCTCAGGGCGTACCCATCGGGCCAGTGGTCAGCGCGATTGTCCTGGCCTAGTCGGCTTCGGAGCATTCAGAATGGCGAGATCAGGTCTACCATCTGCCCTCCCTCGCGAGGCACGTGTTCAGTAGTTAATCAGGTGGTGTCACAACCGGGCGCGGGTGTTCCACGATGGATTGGTTGTCCGTATCCTCCTTCACGGCCACCCCCGCAGCCCGAGAGCAGGCGCGATCCCGCGCTCCTGAAGCGCTTCCTGCAGGATGCGCACAAACTGAGACACAATTGCGGCAGAATAGACGGATGCGGATCTGTCTGGCTCTCCTCTTCTCGTCGCTGCTACTCTCGGCCGCCGGAGGGCCAATCCCGGTCATCCTCGACACCGACATGGGTGATGATATTGACGACGCGCTGGCCCTCGCGCTCGCGCTGCAATCCCCGGAGCTCAATATTCTCGCTGTGAACACGGTCTTGCAAAACGGGGACCGCCGCGCCGATCTGACCTATCGGATTCTTGAACTCTACAACCGCACCGATATCCCGATTGGCGTCGGGGCCGAACAGACATTGATGGGTAAGGCCAGCCAACTCGGTGTGCGGCAAACGGAAGCTCTGCCTGCAGACTATAATATGCCCGCGAGCAAACGCCACAACGGAATTCAACTTCTAATTGATACGTGCATGCGCGCGTCCGATAAGGTTACTATTCTTGCCTACGGGCCGTTAACGAATGTCGCGCTGGCCCTTCGCGCCGAGCCTCGGATCGCCTCCAAAATTAGCCGCATTACGCTCATGAACGGCGTGTTCTTCCATGCCGGTCTCGAATACAACACGTACCGCGACCCGGAGGCTTCCGCAATTGTGTACAGCTCCGGACTGCCCATCGGCACGGTTGGGCTGGACGTCACCATGCAGTGCCGCCTTTCCGCCGGGCACCTGAAGCAGATGGATAATTCGAAGCTCGAGAATGTCCTGTTTTTGCGGAAACTGATTGCACTCTGGCAAAACGGCAATGCCGAACAGCGGCCCATTTTGCACGATCCTCTGGCAATTCTGGTTACCATTCAGCCGGACCTGGTGGATTTCGTGCAGGGGAATGTCGAAGTGGAAACGAAAGGTTCACCCGGCGTTAGTTATGGGCTGACGGCGTTCAAAGCCAACCCGGCGGGGAATGTGCGGGTGGCAAAAGAAGTCCGTGCGGGTAATGCGGTGGATCTATTTATCACGCGGGTGATTTCGGCGCCACGCCCGCATTAAGGCAATCGCTCCGCGCGCCGCAGAAGCAGTATCACGGGAATTCCTGCTGGCCTAAAGGTTCAACTCCCCTCATAAACGATTCCGTTGAGTTCAATAATCAAGGCGAATTTACAAGAATTTTACAACCTCTAAACGACACTTTCGCTTTAAGGTTCAGACTCAAGCTCAGTCAACCGCGAATTCACGTGAAGAAGGTTGTTCCAACTCAATGCGGCGGCTGTCTTAGTGCTTGTAGGACAATTTTCCTCTCGAAAGGCAGGATCTCTCTATGCAGCGTTCATCCAGTATTCAAACCAAATATTTCAACAAACGGAAGCTGACCACGATAGCAGTTGTGGTGGGAACGGCCCTGTTCGGAGCCCTTCACATCAACAGCCAAAGTGTTCCCGGGCGCTTAACACTCTCGGCGGCGTTTCAGCGCAAAGTGCTGACGCCACCTGGAGAGGCCGTCTTTAATCTCCGCTTCTTCAGTACGCCAGTGAAGACGGATTCGAACGGGAAAATCATTACCGGGCCGAACAATGATCCAGTAAAAAATCTGGTGGGTGCGGAAGCGGCGGGAATAAATTCACCAATGGCGTTCTCGACAACACTTTTCAGGACTTCAATATCCATGAACCTGGCGTAGTGGCTGAAACGACGGTGGATGGCAACGGGCCTTCCTCCGGCTGTCGAACGATTACTTCTTCCAGCAGTTCGGTCCTCCACAGGACGACGGCTCACGGCAAAACATCGGCAGCCGCAACACCAAGCACCTGCGCTCTTTCTGGGACAGCGTGCCTCGATGGCTTCACCATGGCAGCGCGCATAGCATCGGAGAGATACTACTGGGACCCGATTCTCCGCTGTTGCAAGCGGGCGAACGCGGCTTCAACTTCCGGACGGTACGCACGGACCATAAGCGGGCTGTAGCGGCCGATTTTCTGGGCGGCCCTAAAATCGTATTACCAACAGAGGCGCCCATCGCATTCGCTGGCGGACAAACCGCGGGGGACGGCAGGGGACCAATCCTGGTTAGCCTTGACAGTCCGTTCGTCACGATGCCCGACGGCAGTTTGCAAATCGATAGACTGGGAACAAGCAATCTTGCGCCGTTAATTGTGAATGGACAGATCAACCCGGTCCTTGCGGCTAACAATATTGCGGTGATCAAGGATACTCACGGAAAGACCTCACACCTGAGCGGCGCCGATATTGAGGCATTGGGTGCTTACTTGCGGTCTCTTGAATAGCTAGTGTCACGCCACTCTGGGGAGCGCCTTGACGATCCCCAGTTCCGCTTGTATCCCGCCTTCCCACGCAAAACGCGAATCCTGGAATTGTGCTAAAGTTGTAGGTCGTTACGTCTTTACACCCGCAGTAATTCCAAGGGTATTGGACGGGTGGGTGAGTGGTTAAAGCCAACAGACTGTAAATCTGTCCATCCTTGCGATGTACGAAGGTTCGAATCCTTCCCCGTCCACCAGAAGTTGTTTTATAGTTGTATAAGGTCAGCCGTTGTAGCTCAGTTGGTAGAGCGCGTCCTTGGTAAGGACGAGGTCACCAGTTCAATCCTGGTCAACGGCTCCAGAAATTTGTTTGGGAGCGGAATCGCTCCAGTTGCAATTGTCTTTCCTGTTCGGCTTCCAGACGGAGAACAAAGGTTTTATATATGGCGAAGGAAAAATTTGACCGCAGTAAGCCGCACGTCAATATCGGGACGATCGGGCATATCGATCACGGCAAGACGACCCTGACGGCGGCCATAACC
>JBBPYD010000175.1:0-64117 GCA_038200305.1 Bryobacterales bacterium | reverse complement strand
CATGCATAGATAAGTTCGTACAAGATTTCGATGATGACAGCGGCCACACACACGAAGAAGCCGGCAAGAGCGGCTAAGAAGTTGGCCTCGAAAAACTTAATAATACCATACGCAACCACCGCAAAAATGAAGTAGCGGAGCCCGAGTAACACGGTTGAAATTCGCTTGGGTGGCTTGCCTTTCGTCACTACGCCGATGTTGGATACAATCTTCTCAAACGAACGAAAATTGAGGATCGAGAAGGCTGCGCCTACCAGAAAGCCGACGGCCCACGGGAAGCCACGAAGGGAAAAGGCGATGGCAACGCCAACGGCCGTGAGCCCAAACATGACGGCGTAGATGCGCCGGGCCGGTGCGTCATGCCGGACCACTTCCGGGTCAGTCGGAATCTTTGGTCACCTTGCGGATGAGCTGCAGAAATCCGGCTGCGATTCCGATTAGCAGAAACACCAGATACAAGAAGTGCGTGCCGAACGCACGATCCAGCAAATATCCGATCGCGTAGCCGACGAAAGTGGCGGCTGGCAGAGCAAAGGCGAGTTGCGTATACTCGCCAACCATCACCAGCCAACTCTTTTTCTGGCTCACCGTAGTGTCTTCTGAGCCAGCAGGGAATTCGCCTGCTCGGCCGCTTCCTTTACGAGCAACCCGAGCCTGGGATGGGACGGCTCCAGATCGGGAGGGAATCCGTGTTCTTGTAAAGTTTCGCTGGTGGTGGGGCCAATGGAAGCAATCACGGTCTGGCGCAATCCATCGCCGGCCTGCTCCTCCAATCCCATTTCAGCGGCGATGCGCAACAAATGCACAAGCTGGGTTGAGGTTGTAAACAATGTCACGTCCACATCGCGGGCGGAGAGCAGGCGGACGGCCTCGCGCAGCGGCTCCAAATCTTCGGGCAGTTCCCACTGATACACGGGGACCGCGGTCACCTCCGCGCCGCGCTCGCGCAATCCTTCCATGAGTTCGGTGCTGGGTTTTCCGTACTCCTGAATCGCGATTCGCCGTTCGATTCTTCCTTCGAGTGCTTGCAGTGTCTCGCGCCACGTATTCGGCTCTGACACTTGAATTGTCGCGTGTACGCCCATTTCCCGGAGTGCGCCGGACGGCTTGGGTCCGCGTGCTACGGTGGTGATGCCGTGCAACGTTTCGGCAAACCGTTCCGGAAGGTAACGCGTGGCGAGTAGTTTATTCAGGAATCGCGTGCCGACGCCGGTGAGAAAGATCACCATGTCGAAGTCACCGGAGAAGAGCCTCTCCGCGAATCGAAATGCAGCTTCATTGTGATCGATCGGGACTTCGCGCATGGAAGGAGCGATGATCGGTACCCCGTTATGCTTTCGGATCAGCTCCGCTGTTTCATGGGCGCGCCGGGTCTCAAGAGATAACACGCGTTTGCCGGCGAAGGACATTGAACCCAGTATACTTGGCCCGGAAGCGGGTTCCGCCTATTCCTGAATCAACTGATCCAGCAGATCGGAGAGCCGTTTGGTCCGGCCGTCTACGTGATCCTTCAACGTGTCCAGTTCCCGCTCCAGCATGTGAAGCCGGTCCTGCAAATGCAGACAGGCCAGTACGGCGATGCGTGTGGCGTCGTTGTTGCCGGATCTCGCAATCGTAGTCATCAACTCATCCACTTCCTCGGCCGCGTGTTCCATTTCGGATGGATCGCCGGTCACCAGCAGGGAATAAGTTTGATTGAAGATAGACAGCCGGACCGGTTTCTTCTCAGGGCTGCCCGGGTCCATGGCCAATCTAGGTAGCGCTCAGCAGGTCCATCTGTCCCAGCAGCTTCTCGATGCGCGTACGCACCTGTTTCCGCTCGGACTTCAAGGAATCCAGCTCTTCAGTCACAGTATTGAACTGCGTTTGCATCTCGGTCGCCAACTGCATAGCGGCATCCTTCTCTGCAATCGCAGCTTCTAACTGCTTCTGTACGCCTTCTTTCTCCTGGCGGAGTTGAGAGACAAGCTGGACGGCGCGGTGAATACGCTCTTCCAAACTTGCCAGTGAATCGGTCTCTTCTGCGCGAGCGGTAGTTGCCATGGTGATAGCCTATTGAACCCTATTGAACGACGGTTCGGGCGGTGTTCGCCTTCTCGACAAGCGAGCGGAAGGCAGCGTCATCGCTGGCGGCAATATCGGCCAGAATCTTGCGGTTCAGGTCGATGCCAGCCTTCTTCAAGCCGCCAATGAATTTGCTGTAGGATGTACCGGCAGCCTTGCAGGCGGCGCCAATGCGGATGATCCAGAGCTCACGGAATTCGCGTTTCTTGCGCTTGCGGCCAACGTAGGCATAGCGAAGGGCTTTCTCAACCGCTTCCTGCGCCGCGCGGTGCAGCTTGCTCTTTGTTAAGAAAAAGCCGGATGCGCGCCGTAATACTTTGTGGCGCGAGGCTCGCCGTTTACTTCCTCTTTTTACTCTTGGCACGTTTTTCTCCTTGGAGTGAATGGGCCTCTAGTGGCCAGTCTGAGGCGATCCGGGCACGTGCAGCGCACCGTTCGCACTCGAAAATACTTAGTAAGGAAGCATTGATCGCAACTTCGCCTGATCCGTATGATCCGCGACGACGCTTTGGCCGAGTTTCCGCTTCCTGGAGCGCGACTTTGAGGTCAGAATATGGCGGGCGAACGCGTGACCGCGAACAATCTTGCCCGTGCCAGTCTTCTTGAACCGTTTGGACGCACCCTTATGTGTCTTTAACTTTGGCATTCAGAAGTTATCCCTGGGGATTTACAACCTTCAAAGTATAGCACGCGCTTAATTGAAAAGCTCGCGCACCGAATGAGCGGCGGTATCTTTGCGATCGATCATCGCCTTCTCACGGCGCAACAGCTGTTCCAACATGGGGGGCAGCTCTTCCGCATCCAACGCCTCGGAACAGGTCACTACAGCCGCTTCAAACTGGCCGGTCCGCCTATAGAGATCGGTTGCCAGTGCGTACTCCATCGCCGGTTCTTCGCCAAACGGCTGGCCCGCCTGCTTGCCACGGCGCCATACCTCTAGCGCGCGCAGACGGCATCGCACAGCGGCGGAATCGTCACCCGCATCGTCGCAATTCCAGGCTGCGTGAAGCGTGCTCCAACCTGCATCGGCAAATTGCCCCACGTGAATCAGGATCTCGGCGTAACAGAGGAATTGCCTGGCTTTGGAAGGATACGTTGTGTCTTCAAGACGCCGCTGGTACGATTCACTCCGCACGAAATCTACCGCCTGATCGTGAATACTTGTAATGTTATCGGCGCAGTAGCCGCAGTGCGGACAGCGCTGCACCCAAACCGGCAAGGTGGAGCGCAGCGGCTCGCCAGGACGTGTGTCGAAATCTGGCGCCTCACGTGCCGCCGGCGAACCCGCGGTCCATTGGTCGGAAACCATTCCGCATAAACCGCAAATCACGTTGACAAGAAACGAATCCATCATGATTTCACGCTTATGCGGCGCCTCGGGCGGCTATTCCTGCGCGTCATTCCTTCGCATCTTGCCACTCGTCGTACCAGGCCATCTGAATAGCCTCGAGTTTTCCTTCACTCGATGCCGCGGGATCGTCGTTGAAGCCGGGCAGTTCCGTGATCCACTGATGCAGATCGGTGAACCGCACCGTCAATGGATCGACGTCCGGGTGCTTCTCGTGCAAGGAAAGCGCAATGTTGTCGATCTGGTCCCACGTGATTCCAGCCATCAAATTTTTGTCCCTTTCAGCGCGCCGCGCACCGCGGTGTTCATCATGTTCTCGGCCAGCTTCGCCGTCACACGGTTCAATTTATCCACGTGAGCGTGAATCAGGTGGTGATCGTCCGAATGATACACCAGCAGCACTTCGTTGATCGCCTGTTCAATTGCCTTTCGCTCTTCATCGGACAGCTCGAAATAAGCGTCGCTCCGCTTTGCCTTTTCCACGGCCGCCAGAATTGCGTCCGCCTCCACGCGGATCTCGCGAACCTGACGATCCCGAAAATCCTGTTCGGCCTTCTCGTACGACTCGCGGATCATCGCCTCCACCTGATCGTCGGTCAGCCCGTAGGACGGTTTCACGTCCACGCTCTGCTCTTTGCCTGTCCGCGCGTCCCGGGCGGTCACGTTCAGGATGCCATTCGCGTCGATTAGGAACCGTACTTCGATGCGCGCCATCCCGGCGGGCAAAGGATCGAGATCGCGCAGTTCAAACCGTGCCAGCGGCCGGCAATCCTTCACCAACTCGCGCTCCCCCTGCAGCACATGGATCAGCACGTTTCGCTGCCCTTCCACCGAGGTTGTGAACGTTTCGGTGGCGCTCGCCGGAATGGTCGAATTGCGGTGAATCAGTCTCGACATCACACCGCCCATCGTTTCAATCCCAAGCGACAAGGGCGTTACGTCCAGCAGAAGCTGGTCTTCTACCGCGCCTGACAGAATGCCGGCCTGCACGGCCGCCCCCAGTGCGACTACCTCGTCGGGATTCAGTTCCGTGTGGGGCTTGGAAAAGAATAGTCCTTCCACGGCTTTACGGACCAGCGGAATACGGGTGGAGCCGCCCACCATCACCACTTCCACAATCTGATCCACGGTGACCCCGGCGTCCTTGATGCACTCGCGGCACGGCAACAATGTCCGATTCACGATATCCGCGATGATCGTGTCAAACAGATCGCGCGTGATTTCTCGCTGATACGCCTTGCCGTTGTAGGTGAGTTCGATGACGCTGGCCGGCACGAACGAAAGCTGTTCCTTGGCGTGAATGACGGCACGGCGCAGCATCTGCACCGCCTCGCCATTTCCGGAGAGATCCTCGCCCCACTCGGATTGAATATCCTCAATGGCGATCCGCAGCAGCAGGTTGTCGATATCGTCGCCGCCCAAGTGGGTGTCTCCGTGAGTCGCGAGCACCTCGAAAATTCCGTCGTGGATTCTCAGGATTGAGATGTCGAACGTACCGCCACCCAAATCGTAAACCGCCACCACGCCTTCCTTACGCTTATCGAGCCCGTAAGCCAACGACGCCGCGGTAGGCTCATTCACCAGCCGTAATACTTCCAGGCCCGCGATCCGTCCCGCATCCTTTGTAGCCTGCCGTTGCGCGTCGTTGAAGTAGGCCGGAACGGTGATCACTGCCTGCGTGACATCTTCGCCCAGAAACTCTTCCGCATTGCGCTTGAGCTGTTTCAGGATCTCCGCGGAAATTTGTGGAGGCGTGAACGTTTTATCGCCCAGTTGCAACTGAATGACGGACTCGCTGCCTTCGGCGACGCGGAACGGGAACAGCTTCAATTCGTCCTTCACATCGTCAAGCCCGCGGCCCATCAATCGCTTCACCGAGTAGACCGTCCGGCCGGAATCGGTGATCAGCATCTTGCGAGCTTCATTCCCCACTACGATTTGGCCATCCCGTGCCACGGAAACCACACTCGGCACGAGTTTGTCTCCATCGGCGCCGGGGATAATTTCCGGCCCGGTCAGGCTCTGGTAAGCGACAAGGCTGTTTGTCGTGCCCAGGTCAATGCCAATGATGCGCTTCTTGTTCTCGCCGAAATCGATTTGAAATGTGGACATGATCGTCTGTTACGCCTGTGCCGGCGCGAGTTCCTTTTCCACCTCACTCACCAGGTTCCGGATATACCGGCGCCGGTTGAGTACCGCGCGAATTTCACTGAGCACGCTCTTATCGGGTGAGGCGTCATATTTCGTAAACAACGCTACAAGCTGGCCGTCGATTTCGTCCCGCATCGTCAGAAACTTCTGCCGCGCATCTTCAAGCTGCGGCCGTGCGGAGGCATCGCCTTCGCGCATCTCCTCCAACGCCATGTTCAACTCGAAAACCTCTTCCAGCAATTCAGGTGGAACGTCTTTTGACCGTTGCTCTCCAATCTCGAAGCCTTCCTGCTTCAGCACGTACTCGGCCCGTTGCAGCGGATCGCGCAGCACTCGATAGGCGTCGTTTAGAATGGCCGTTGCGTCCAGCGAATACTGCTGCTCGTCGGCACCCTTGCGCTGGTAGCGGTCGGGATGTAAGAGGCGGCTCAGTTGATAGAACCGCTTCTGCAGGTCCTCCAGGTCCATGGTGAGCTTCCGCTGCAAGCCGAAGAACTGAAAGTAATCCGACGCAAGTGACGGCAACCCGCCGGCAGCTAGTGGCATGGGGATGTCAGGCCGAAAAGGAAGTACCGCACCCGCAGTTCTTTTTGGCGTGGGGATTGTGGAATTCAAAACCGGACTGCATCAGCGATTCTTTATAGTCGAGCGTCATGCCGTCCAGGAAAACCATGCTCTTTGGATCGACGAAAACCTTCACATCGTCGAACTCGAAGACCCGATCGGTCGGCCGCGGTTTGGTGTCGAATTTAAACTGATAGCTCAAGCCCGAACATCCGCCGCCGAGCACACCAAGCCGGAGGCCTCCGCTAACGCCCTGTTTAGCGAAGGCTTCCCTGATTTTTCCGACGGCCTTTGGCGTTACGTCGATCATTAGTGTGCGGAAACCGTCTCGGCGCTGCCCACGGTCTGCTTCTTCTTGTAGTCGCTGATGGCCGCTTTGATCGCGTCTTCAGCCAGCACGGAGCAGTGAATCTTCACCGGCGGCAAGCTGAGTTCATTCACGATATCGGTGTTCTTGATCTCCAGAGCCTGATCCACCGTCTTGCCCTTCAGCCACTCGGTCGCGAGCGACGAACTGGCAATCGCGCTTCCGCAGCCGAACGTTTTGAACTTCGCGTCTTCAATCACGCCGGAAGCGGGATCCACCCGCAACTGCAGCTTCATCACATCGCCGCATTCCGGCGCGCCAACCATTCCCGTGCCCACATGCGGACTGCTCTTGTCCAGCGATCCCACGTTGCGGGGGTTATTGTAATGATCTAAAACCTTATCTGAGTAAGCCATGATCTCTCCCTGTTCTCTCTAAATCTTAATGCGCCGTCCATTGAACTTTGGTCATATCCACGCCCTCTTTCGCCATCTCGTAAAGCGGCGAAAGCTCGCGCAGTTTCCGAACAACATCGATCATGCGATCGGCCGCGTATTCAATCTCTTCCTGCGTGTTGAATCTCCCGATCCCGAACCGGATCGAAGTATGCGCCAGATCGTCCCCCACGCCCAGCGCCTTCAGAACATAACTCGGTTCCAGCGTGGCCGAGGTGCAAGCCGATCCGCTGGACACCGCGATATCGTTCACGCCCATCAGCAGCGACTCGCCTTCCACGTAAGCAAAGCTGATGTTCAAATTGTGTGGCAACCGGTGTTCCATGGAACCGTTGATGAACGTCTCATCCAGTTCCGATTCCAGCTTGTTCTTCAGCCAGTCGCGCATCTGGCGGAGCCGCGCCGATTCGGTAGCCATATCCTTCCGCGCAATCTCGCAGGCTTCGCCCAGTCCCACAATCCCCGGCACGTTCAGCGTGCCCGACCGCATGCCGCGCTCGTGACCGCCGCCATCCAACTGCGCCGTAAGTTGCACGCGCGGACCCTTGCGGCGCACGTAAAGCGCACCCACGCCCTTCGGTCCGTAAATCTTGTGCCCGCTCATGGAAAGCAGATCCACCTTGTCCGCAATCACGTTGACTGGAACCTTGCCCACCGCCTGCACGGCATCGGTATGGAACAGAACCCCGCGCTCCTTGCAAATGGCACCGATTTCGGCAATGGGCTGAATCACGCCGATCTCGTTATTCGCATACATGATGCTAACCAGGATCGTTTTGTCCGTGATCGCCTCGCGCAGCATATCTAGATCGATCAGACCGTCCGCCTTCAGGGGAAGATAAGTGACCCGGCAGCCTTCCTTTTCCAGTTTCTTGCACGTATCCAAAACGGCCTTGTGCTCGGTGGCGGCCGTGATGATGTGATTGCCTTTTTCGGCGTACATCTCCGCCACGCCCTTGATGGCCAGGTTATTCGACTCAGTGGCCCCGCTGGTGAATACAATTTCCTTGGGATTGGCGCCAATCAGGTCCGCAATCTGCTTGCGGGCCTTCTCAACCGCCTCTTCGGCCTGCCATCCAAAGCTGTGATTGCGGCTGGCCGCATTGCCGTACACATTGGTGAAGTACGGCAGCATGGCTTCAAGCACTCTCGGGTCCATCTGGGTGGTAGCGTGATTATCCAGGTATACAGGCTTCTTCATAAAATTCCAATCCTTATAAGCTCGGAAGAACCGGCAGCGCAGGGCTTGCCGCGTAAACGGGGGCTGAGACCTCGCCGGAACACTCCACCGCCTCTGGGGCTCCATCTTGCGCCATATCTCCAATGGAGATGCTCGCTAGTAACTTTTGGATGCCGTCATGCACCTTCCGAAGCGGCTCACGGACGTTACAGGTATCCAAGTGATTACAGCCGCCGTGTCCGGTAAAACAGGATGTCAAAAAGACTGGACCGTCTATCGACCGGATCACTTCCAGCGCCGTGATGCTCCAGGCGCCTCTGGCCAGCCGGTATCCGCCATGCGTTCCATGTTCCGACAGCAAAAAGCCGTTCTTAGCTAGTTTTTGCAAAACTTTAGAAAGTAGAGGCAACGGGATCTGGTACGTATCCGCGATCTCTTTAGCACTGGCGCTCGCCCCTTTCACCGCCAGATGCTTTAGAGCGATCAAACCGTAATCCGCTTTCTTGGTAAGTTTCAACATGGGAGCCGATATACGACTAAACTGGTCCTACATGAACTATAACGCACTACCTTATCACAGTCAAGCATCTGTTCTCTGTTTGCAACGGTTTAGATTAGTACCGAACCTGACCTACTTAAACTACTGGACTTGGCCTATATAGCCGATGAGTCAGTAAGTGGTAAACTGACGTGTTTGCGTTCGCTAGGAATCCTATTCGTAAATGATCCGATTGTTTCGCGTATTCGTTCCGACCAGTGTTGTTGCACTCATCCTCTCGGAAGTGGTGCTCATATTCGCGTGCTTCACGATTGCGACTTACCTGGTCATCGATTCCGATCCCGAAGTGTTCCTTCTCTACGACGGCGGCCTGAGCAAAATGGCTCTGGCGGTTGGCAGCGTGATGCTGGGTCTCTATCTCCAGGACCTGTATAACGATTTCCGGATCCGCTCCAAAACGCTTCTCGTCCAGCAGATCAGTCTGGTAATTGGCCTGGTGTTTTTCTCGCAGGCGCTGTTGACCTATATCAACCGGAATCTCATGATGTCGCGCTGGGTCATGATCTTTGGGTGCCTGCTGATCGTTTTCCTGGTGCCGGCATGGCGGTTGCTCTACGTCGGGGTCGTTTTCCGGGCGTTTGGCGCTCAACGGCTGTTGTTTCTCGGGACCAACTCCGTCGCGCTGGAAATCGCCGGGGCGCTTGAGAATCATCCACAGTTGGGTCTCATGAGCGTCGGCTTTGTCGACAATAACCGGGAGAAGGGGGAAGAACTCAAGGGTGGAAAGGTGCTGGGGGATATTGGATCCCTTCGGGACATTGTTACGGAATGCAAGCCTGACCGGATCGTGGTTGGTCTTACGGAGCGGCGCCAGTCTCTTCCGGTTCATGATCTTCTGGATCTGCGGTTCCTCGGTATCCGGATTGAAGAAGCCTCCAACACCTATGAAACTGCTTTCGGGCGGGTTTCCACGCGGGAGCTGCGGCCCTCCCAGTTGATCTTCTCCGCCGAGCTTGGCCCGCGGCCACACAGCCTGGCTGTCCAGGCGATCTATTCGAGACTGATCGGTCTCATCGGATTCGTAGTCACATTTGCCATCATGGTACTGGTCGGTCTGGCGGTGAGGCTCTCTTCGAAAGGGCCCGTTCTCTTCCGGCAAAAGCGTGTCGGCATGAACGGACGGCCGTTCACGCTTTACAAGTTCCGGTCCATGCGGACCGACGCCGAAGCGGAAACAGGCGCGGTTTGGGCCACGCGCGACGATCCCAGGGTGACGGTGATTGGAAAGTGGCTGCGCCGCCTGCGCCTCGATGAGTTGCCGCAGCTCTATAACGTAGTCCGGGGCGAGATGTCCATCGTTGGACCGCGGCCCGAACGTCCCGAGTTTGTCCGGACGCTCTCAGACCAGATCCCGTTCTACCGGCAACGCCACTGCGTCCGGCCGGGCATCACAGGCTGGGCCCAGATCAACTACAAGTATGGCGAGACGCTGGAGGACACCATCGTCAAGCTGGAATACGATCTTTACTACATCAAAAATCTATCGCCGTCGCTCGACGCCTACATCTTGTTCCACACGCTGAAGGTGATGCTCTTTTCGCAGAGCGGACAATAGCGAGTTACTGGAACGTCACCTGTTTGGCCGTATTTCCGTAGAAAGTCAGGGTTCCGGAATCGAGGCCGGTGGCGGAGAATGGCGCCGAAGAGAAGCCACCCACTGAGAGCACGGAAAGATCGCCTAAAGGGATGTTGAGCATGGAGAGTGAGGGAATTGTAAACCGGCCGGCGCTGGTCTTCTCGCGGCAAACAAATGCCGCGCCAACGGAAGCGGATGTCACAGCGGAGCCGCCGACGATGTTCACGTAGCCGTTCGGATCGCCTCCGCTCCAGGTCACGTCCAGATTCTGAGACCGGTCGATGATATTAATGCTGCTTTGGTTCTCCCATTTCAGCGCTGGCGGAGTAACGATAGCCGCTTTAAATGGACCGACACTAGTAGTTCCCGCGCCGTTATCCACGGTATACGTTCCGGGCTCCAGATAATCCGGGCCGGCCGATTGACCGGTTGGAAGCGGAGCGCCGGCCAGTTGTGCTGAAAAGTTGCCGTCGGCTCCTCTGGTCAGCGTTTTAGTGCCCTTTGGTCCCGTGATGTTCAGAGAAGGACCGGCGTTCAGGACAGTAGGCGAAACGGGGTCAGCGGTGCCCGATAATCCGTTCCCTTGAATGGGTAAACCGTGCAAGTCCCGACCTCATAGGTACCCTGTGCTTTGGTGTATTGATCGAGATTATATCTGCCGAACGTCCCCGAGGCTGTATCACTCGTAAACGTCAGGGAAAGCCCGAATAGCGTAGCGCTTGTCGTAACTCGCGTCAGGCTGATCTGGCCGGTGCTCAAACTCCCCTTCTGCTCCACCGCAGCCGTTGCCGCATCGCAAGTATTCCCGCTCCGCGAAATGGCCATCGAGACATAATTGCCAGTGATATTGCCGGTCTTAACCACCACCGGGACATGACAGCCGTCCACGGCATCGTTCGGCACAGTGAACACGATCTGATCGAGGCCCGCGCAGCAGCCGGACCGTCCTTTGTACGTTACGTCAGCCAGCTTGCCGCCGACGTAAACCTGCGCATCGGTGCTCAACGGGCCGGGAAAGGCCCCGGCGGCATCGTCTTGCGTGATGGCCCCCAGTCCGGCTCCCCACAGAATCATCGTCTGCCCAGGACGCGCGGATTTAATCACCGTGTTCACCGGCCGGTCCGTCTCCGTGTTCACGTTCTGCAAAACCCCCGGACCGTTCCCAGCCTGATTCACGGCAAAGATCCCGAAGGCTGCCGGCACTACGCGAATCGCCGCGGGAGCACTGGTTTGGCCATTGTAGATTACCGTCAGCGTCCCGGGTCCAGCGGGTGTTTTCGATGGAAGAACGCCGGCGATCTGCGTCGCCAGAGTGTACACCATGGGCACATCCAGAGCGACGTTATTCACCGTCACCTTTATCGATGTTCCCGACAAGCCGGCCGCCGTGGGCAGCGGAAACGCACCGACCTGCGAAATGGCCGGAGGGCCCAAGCCAGATCCAAACACGATAAACAGGGAACCCTGGGCAATTCCAGAGTTAGGCAAGCCGGTCAGTGCATAGCTGGCGGCATTCAGTATGCCGCCAGCACTCACGACGGGCTGCGCGACGGCTGCACATGCGGGCAAAGTGAATGCAACGATCCACTTGCAGAGCGTTTTCATGCTTCTACGTATAACAGACTACTGATACGTTACTGATTTACTGGTCGATGTTGTTGCAACCAGGGCTGCGTAGTCGATGGATGGCGCATTGAACTTCACCGGTGGAGAACTGAGACTTAGTATTAATGCGCCGGTCGGAATCGTGATGCCGCCAACGCTCGTTTGGCCGGCGGCCATTGCGAGAAGAACGTATGGCGGTACGGTAAATGTTCCTGCGCTGTACGGCGCTGAGCACGTAAATCCGGTCACCACGGTATTGCTCGCAGTGGTTCCGCTGAAGGAGGATCCCGCAATGGTCACGAACCCGGAATACGGATTCGCAGTATCCCAGTTCACTGTTGTGCCCTGGGATCGGACGATGGTTCCGATACTGCTCATATTCGTCCAGTTCAACGCAGGGGGCATGGTGACCTGAGCGCCGCTGATCTGGCTTACATCGGCGCCTCCTGAGTTGCTGAAACTGAACTGTCCGCCAGTGGTGGGAATAAACGACGGCGTCGTCGATCCTTGCGCGTCGCTGCCGGTGGCGAGGTAAAACCCTGTCTTGTCTTTCTGCAGAGTGATCGTATTCCCGTTCGGCAGCTTCATAGTGACCGTGCCGGCGTCTAGAATAACAGGGGCGACCGTCGCCGGAGGCGTGCCGCCTGCCTGGCCTTGATACTGGTATGTGATGCAACTTCCCAGCGAGGTCTGTTGGAACGACGAGCCTGCGCCGGTGGTGAGCTGAGTGGATGTGTATTGCGCGAACTGTGCGGTCGCGCCATCGCCTGTAATGGTGCTGCCGCCAACCGATATTCCGCCCACAGTAATTGGCGGTGTTTGGGTGGTGGTCTTAGCGAGGCCGATGCTTCCGATCCGAATCGAACCTTTACCCAGAAGCGTCTGCAAATCGCTTGTCGATAATCCCGACGTCGCCGCATCGGAGCACGTGCGGCCGGTTGGAGTCACCGCGACCGTCCCCGCGTTGCTCACGTAATTTCCGGTCTGCACCAAGAGTCCTACGTTGCATCCGGAAACGCCTTGCGGGATCACCAGGTTGATCTGATCGAGAGCCGGGAACTGCGAGCGTCCCGCGTACGCGATCACCGCCGGTTGCCCTCCGACATAGACCTTCACGTTCGCCTTCAGGTCCGTTTGCGTGAATGGATACTTGGTCTCATCGCCGGGCGAGGCTCCCAAGCCGGAGCCCCAAAGGATCACTGTTTCGCCGGGGTTTGCCGCTGAGGCGGGACCGGCATAGGCGTTGCCGTTGCTCGCGTTGAACACTGCTGCCGCACCAGAGCCACTGCCGCTCAGAGTGAGCAACCCGAACGCAGCGGGAACTACCGTAATGGGCGAGGTGGAACTGGTCTGGCCGTTGTACGTCACGGTGATGGTCCCGGTCCCTACCGGAGTGTTGGACGGCAGGATACCTGCAATCTGCGTGGCGGAAACGTAATACAGAGGCGCCTGAACCGTGGTGCCATTGACAGTGATGCTGACGCCGGCGCCGTTTAGGCTGGTGGTAAGTGCTGTCTTCGAAAGATCCGGAAGTGAGGGTGTCTGCGCCGGTCCTATCCCGGTTCCAAAAACAACAAACAGCGATCCCTGAGCAATGCCGTAGTTAGGCAGGCCGGGCAGCGTGTAACTGTAGTTATTCAAAACTGAGTTCACCTTCGGTTGCGCGGAAGCTGTTCCGGCGAGCAAGAGCAGAACGCTACCTGTGGCGGCAAGTAATTGATTTCGATTCATGTCCTCCTTATTTATCCTTCTTTTGGCGCGATCCCAAGAGCCTTCATCTTACGGTACAAGTTACTCCTCTCTAGTCCGAGTAACTCGGCTGTCCGCGTGACGTTGCCTTGAGCTTCGTCTAACTTCTTCAAAATATATTCCCGCTCGGCGGCTTCCCTTACTTCCTGAAGGCTGCCGAAGCGATCCACTGTCCTCTCGAACACGGCGCGCCGGGCGGGATTGAGCGGGATGTGGCGTGCATCTACGCGAACCTGTGGATTCATGATCACGATGCGCTCCATCAAGTTACGCAACTCGCGGATATTGCCCGGCCACGAATACTCCTCCAGCACGCGATAGGCTTCCGCCGTCAGTTCTTTTGGTTTGCGGCCGTACGCCGTGGTGTACTCTTTTATAAAATGATCGACTAAGAGCGGAACATCCTCTATGCGCTCCCGCAAAGGCGGCACATAGAAGGGAATTACGTTCAACCGGTAGAATAGATCTTCGCGGAAATTACCTCGCGCGATTTCGTCTTCCAGGTTCTTATTAGTGGCTGCAACAACCCGCACATCTACAGTAGCGGATTCATGGGCTCCAACTGGCTCAAATCTCTGTTCTTCGAGCGCGCGCAGCACCTTTGCCTGCGTTTTGAGGCTCATATCGCCCACCTCGTCGAGAAACAACGTTCCGTTGTCCGCTTTGCGAAGCTTGCCGACCTTATCCTCACTGGCGCCGGCGAAGCTGCCCTTACGGTGCCCGAAGAGCTCGCTCTCGATCAGATCCTCCGGAATAGCGGCGCAATTCACTTCGACGAACGGCTCGTGCGCTCTCTGGCTGCTCTCGTGGATCTTGTGCGCCACCAACTCCTTGCCGGTTCCACTTTCGCCGAAGATCAGGACCCGGCCGTTGGTGGCGGCCATCAGCGCCAGTTGCTGGCGCAACGCCTTCATCGGAACGCTTTCGCCGATGATTTGCGGCTTGCCGCCCTTCTCCTCTTTAATGCGTAGGACTTCCAGCTCCAGCTTCCGCTGCTGGATGGCGTTCTTCAGCAGCACCGTCACCTTTTGGATGGTGAGGGGCTTTTCGATGAAGTCGAATGCGCCCAGTTTAGTGGCTTTCACGGCGGTCTCAATGTTGCCGTGGCCTGAAATCATGACGACCATCGGACGGTCGGAGTACCCGATCTCCTGAATGCGGGAGAGCGTCTCCATTCCGTCCAGTCCTGGCAGCCAAACGTCCAGCAGAACCACATCGTAGGCTTGCGCCGCCAGACGCTCCAGGCACGCTTCGCCACTGCCAACGGCGTCCACATGGTAGCCTTCGTCTTCTAAAACGCCAGACAGGGAACTGCGTATTCCCGGCTCGTCGTCAACGACGAGCACCCGCGGATGCCTCATACGTGGCTCTCTGCCGTGTGTTGCGCTTCGGCGCCGCTGGAGGCGAGCGTCGCGATCTCAATGATGAATCTGGCGCCGGAGGGCGTATTGTCCTCAATGCGAATCTGCGCATTGTGATCGGACAGGATGTGGTTGACGATGGCAAGTCCGAGTCCGGTGCCGCGTCCTTTGGTGGAGAAATAGGGCAAGAAGAGCTTTTCCTTATCTTCGGGCGAGACTCCCGATCCGGTGTCGGCTATGGTGAGCTCAATCGATTCCGGAGTGGGAGCGCTGGTGTAGATGGCGAGTCCCTTGACGGGAGAATTTTGCATCGCCTCCGCGGCATTGTCAATCAGGTTTACCACCACTTTCTTGATCTGTTCGCGATCGATGTTTACTTGAGGGAGACCGGGCGCCAGAATCTTCCTCACCTCAATTCCATCCAGCCGGCCCGCAAACACGTTGAGGGCGTTTTCCACTACCTCATTGAGGTCGGAAGGAACCGGTTGCGCGGCGGGGAAGCGCGAGAATTGAGAAAACTCATCCACCAGCGTCTTCACGCACTCCACTTCACTGGCGATGGTGGCGGAGCACTCGCGCAAAATCCGGCCCGTTTCAGGACCGATGCCCCGGTCGAGTTGTCTGACGATCCGCTCGGCGCAGAGAGCGATCGGCGTGAGTGGATTCTTAATTTCATGCGCGATCCGGCGGGCCACCTCATGCCAGGCGGCAGCCTTTTGCGCGCGCAGAAGATCGCTGGTGTCTTCCAGAACCAGCACGTATCCTGAGGTGAGCTTTTCGTCGAGCGCGGCCACGGTTGCCGATAGATGAATCATCTTGTGTTCGGTCTTAAGTTCGAACTGGCTGGCGGCGAGGCCGGTACGGCGCGCCCTGTTCATCAGATACCGGATCTCGGTTGCGTCTTCGCGAGAGAAGAGATGTTCCAGGCGCGTGGCTTTCTCCACACGTCCGGCGGAAAAAATTCCCTTGAGGGCGCGATTGACGCGTTGAATTTGCCCATCGGAGGTGAGCGAGAGAACGCCGGTCGGAATACTCTCAAGAATCGCCTCAGTGAATCGCCGCCGGGTTTCAAGCTCACGGCTGTTCGCCTCCAGACCCTGTGTCATTTCATTAAAGGCACGGACCAGACTGGCAAGCTCGTCATTTGCTCCCACCCGCACGCGATACGCGAGATTGCCGGAGCGAACCTGCTGGGCGGCGCCCAGCAGCGCCGAGATGGGCACGCTGATTTGCTTGGCGAGAAACAGCGCGATCCAGGTGGCGATAAAGATCACGAATAAAGTAATGAGCGTTAGAATTTGCAGGTAAGCCCATCGGGTGGTTTTGCGATCCGCAGCGAGCCTCTGATACTGCCTGACAGCGATGGTGATCTCATTCTGCGTGCGCGCGAGGTCGATGGGCAGAGGGGAGCGGAGCACCAGTGTTCCCTGTGGGATGGGGGCTTCCGCGGTGGTGATCTTAGGAATTTCCGACTTCTTGCGCGGCGGCGGATCGCAGAGTTGCCGCCGCGCTCCATCCGGTGCGCGAATGAACAGTTCCTCCACTTTCCGCTCGGTGCAGAGCTTTTCGAGGAAGGTGGAATTCAGGTCCGGTACCGTCGCAAACCAGTCGGCCTGTGCCTGCGCTTTGGCCCTGGATTCGTTTTCGATCGCTTCCCCTACCTTGGTATAGTTCATGTTTACGGCTTCGGCCGGGCTGCTGAACCATTTGTCCACATTGTGGTTCAGGACACCGAAGCTATAAAAGACTAGAAAAATGACCGGAACAACGCTAAGCGCAACGGCTCCGAGCACCAGTTTGGTGCGGAGGCGCGAGCCTTCGCGGTTGCTCTGCCGTTCCACGTAGAGCTTCACGAAGTTTCGCACCAGCATGAATGCGAGGGTGACGGTCAGCAGGAAAATAAGAGTGGAAACGGCCCATATGATGTAGGTCTGTTCCGGGTTAGCCGGCCCCAGGTCGCCAAGGCTGGTGGAGCCGAGCCACACGACCACGGCCACCAGAATGGCGAGCAGAACCACGCCGGACGTGTACATAACTCGCTTACTCATCAATGCTTTACCCTCCTTAGAATTATGCTACGAAACGAACCCAAATCGCTGGAGGCACGTCAGCCGTAACTTTTGGTGTCCAGCGAGCGAAGTAAGGGGCGGCATCGGATACGATACTGATTGAGGGTTTTTCATGCGAAGCATATTCCTGACTTTTATGTTGGCGGCTGTTGCCGGGGCTCAGCCTCGCTCCCTTGGCCCGGAAGTGGGTTCCAGAATTCCGGCGTTTTCGGCTTCCGACCAGCGCGGTGTTGTGCAGAATCTGGAAACGCTGAAAGGCCCGAAAGGCGTGATGCTGGTCTTTTTTCGTTCGGCCGACTGGTGACCGTTCTGCAAAAGTCAGCTCGTGGAGCTGCAGGAGAGCCGTGAAGCATTGCGCAAGCAGGGGTTGGGGCTTGCGGCCATCAGTTACGACAGCGTTGCGATTTTGCAGAACTTCGCGAACCGCAAGGGAATTCAGTTTCCGCTGCTGTCCGATCCGGATTCGAAAATCATCCGCAGCTTCGGAATTCTGAACGACGCCGTGCCCAAGGATAGTCCGTTTTACGGTATTCCGCATCCAGTAACTTTCATTGTGGATGCCAGCGGATCGGTAATTTCGAAGAAGTTCGACGAAGACTTTAAACAGCGGTATACAGTGGCCAATATTCTTACGGAAACGTTGAACATCCGCACGGGGGCAGCGGAGTCGAAGACCGAAACCAAGCACTTGACAGTGACCGCGTCAGCCACGAATGCGAAGGTCCGGCCCGGAGAGCGCATACGGCTGCTGCTGGACATTGAGTTGAAGCCTTCCATGCACGTCTATGCGCCGGGCGTTGAGGGTTACATTCCAATTGAATGGAAAATGACCGATTCCGCCGGCTACAAGGCAGCCCCCGCTAGCTATCCGCTGTCGAAAAAGCTACGGTTAGAAGCCATTCAGGAAACGGTGGATGTCTATGCAGGCCGATTCACGTTACAGCGCGAAATAACGATTGGACCGCAGCAGGCGCTCAAAGCGGTTGTGAATGAAGCCGGGGATCTGGTGCTGGAAGGGACGCTGCGATATCAGGCCTGCGACGATCGCCTGTGCTATGTTCCGCAGACAATCCCGCTGAAATGGACACTGAAGTATGAACCGCACGATCCGCAACGCGTTCCAGCGGAGTTACAGCGAAAGGCTCATTAAGACCATTACTGATATAATCGCCTCCGCGGTGCATAGGAGAATTTCATTGAACTATTCTTTATCGATTGCGTTTGCGATTGCGGCGGTGAGTGTTGCCGGAGCCGCGGATTTGCCGGGCTTCCGGCTCTGGAGTAATACCGATCTCAAGGGATACGAAAAGAAGCTGTCGGCCAAAACGGACGCTCAAAAGATCGCCTCGGAAGGATTTGGAAGCTTCGGTAACAACGCTAAGGCGCAGATCTCGCATCGGGAAGGGAATGGCGAGGCCGAGGTTCACAATTTGGTGGAGGATTTCTTCGTCGTGGAGAGCGGCGAAGCCACGCTGGTGGTGGGCGGCCAGGTAGCGAATCAGCGCCAGACGGTGCCAAACGAATTGCGCGGGCCATCCATCAACGGCGGTGAAAAGAAAAAGCTAGTGTCGGGCGACATTGTTTGCATCCCGGCCAAGATGCCACATCAGTTGCTGGTGGACAACGGAAAGCAGTTCACGTATTTCGTGATTAAGGTGACGAAATAGCGCTCGCAAAATTGACCCTCACCCGATTAATTCCGTACAATGGTCAAGTCAGGGCCGCAAGCAAGCACGCGGGAGTAACTCAATGGTAGAGTCACAGCCTTCCAAGCTGTTGGTTGCGAGTTCGATTCTCGTCTCCCGCTCCAAACCGTGATCCATCCGGACATCAATCCAGCGTATTTGACAGACGCTTCTGGATACAAGGGCTCGGCGGATCGTGTTTTGGTTCCCACTGGCGAGGCCGGCATCACCGAAGTGATCCGGGCAGTGCGGCAACAGCGAATTCCATTAACTATCGCAGGTGCCGGTTCCGGTCTCACCGGAGGCCGCGTACCGCACGGCGGATGGGTAATATCGCTCGAAAAGTTCCGGCGATTGGAGATCGGCAACGGCTCCGCTCAGGCTGGAGCGGCCATCACTCTTCTGGAACTTCGAAATGCCGCGGCGCCAACCCGCCAGTTTTACGCTCCCGATCCAACGGAGATTACCGCTTCGGTTGGCGGCACCATCGCCACCAACGCGAGCGGATCGCGCAGCTTTCGTTTTGGCAGCACGAGACGGCACGTTCTTGCTCTTCGGGTGGCATTGATGGATGGCCGCGTTGTGGAGTACCGCCGGGGCGATAAGATCGATTTTCCTGTGCATGCGCTCCCTGTCCCAAATACGACCAAGTACACCGCTGGCTACCGCCTGGAACCTGGCATGGACTGGATCGATCTGTTCTGCGGCTCTGAAGGAACGCTCGGCGTGATTCTGGAGGCGGAACTCGCGCTGCTTCCCGAACCCACGGATCTGTTCGCCGGTGTCATCTTCTTTCCATCCGATGAACACGCGCTGGCCGCAGTGGATGCGTGGCGTGCCATTCCCGAGTTGCGCATGCTCGAATATGCCGATCGCAATTCGCTGGATTTGCTGCTGGGCCGTTATCCTGAAATTCCGCGTGACGCATCGGCGGCCCTGCTGATAGAGTCTGAATGCGCCGAGGTGGATCATTGGGAAGCCCGCTTATCGGAAGCGGGGGCGCTGGTGGAAGCGTCATGGTTTGCGATGACCACGAAAGATCGCGAGCGTTTTCGGCTGTTCCGCCATGCACTGCCGGAGTTGGTGAATGCCGCCGTTCTGCAACGGGGCTTCCTGAAGATGGGGACCGATTACGCCGTTCCAGTGGACCGCAGCCGTGAGATGCTGGCAATCTATCGCAGACGGCTGGAGGCCGAGTTGGCCGGCCACTACGTCATTTACGGCCATATCGGCGATGCTCATGTCCATGTGAACATGTTGCCCGCTACGCAGCAGCAGGCGGACACCGCGACGGCGCTATTGAAAGAGTTTGCCAGGGAAGCGGCCGCGCTGGGAGGCACGGTTTCCGCTGAGCACGGCCTTGGCAAGCGGAAAGCACACCTGCTCTCCTTGCAGTATTCTCCATCGGATATCCAAGCAATGATGGATGTGAAGCGCCGGCTCGATCCCGATTGGCTCCTGGGGCGGGGAACACTCTTTCCCGTGCCGGATGGCCTTTAGATATAATCGGCCTCAAACAACCTCCAGCGCCGAAAGGACATGTAATGAAGTGGATAGGTACGGCTCTCTTTTTTTCGTGTGTCTCCGCGTTCGCGCAGACAGGACAAATCACCGGTAGAATTACCGACACCTCCGATGCGGTGATATCCGGCGCTCAAGTCACGATCACTCAAACTTCGACCGGCGTGAAGCGCACCGCGGTCTCGAATGACACCGGCTACTACACTGCGCCGTCGTTGCTGCCGGGTCCGTATTCCGTCACGGTCGATTATCAAGGGTTCCGGCCCGTCGTGCGGACGGGGTTGGACCTGAGAGTAAATCAGGAACTGCGTCTCGACTTTTCGCTGGATGTCGGCGGGGTCTCGGAAAAGATCGTGGTGGATGCACAGGCGCCGGTACTGGACACCGAGACTCCTGTGCTGGGCCAGGTTGTCGATAGCCGGCAGATCGTGAAGCTTCCTCTACTCGGGCGAAATCCGTACGCCTTGGGTGGACTGGTCCCCGGCGTTAGAATCTCTCGCGGCATGAACGATCTGCCAGTGGATCAGATCAGTACATCGTCGGTCTCCATCAACGGCGCGCGCGGCAATCAGAATGAGTTCCTGTTGGATGGCGCGCCCAACACGGCGGCCGCGCAGAATCAGCCGATTGTCTATGCCAATGCGGATTCAGTGCAGGAATTCAAGGTGGAAACAAATAGCTTTAGCGCGGAGTACGGAAGGGCCGCGGGAGGTGTATTTAACGTCGTCACCAAGTCCGGAACCAACGACCTACACTTTTCGTTATATGAGTTCTTGCGGAACGACGCGCTGAGTGCTAACGACTGGTTTGCGAATCAGGCCGGCAAATCGCCCGCTCCTCTCAAGTTCAACCAGTTCGGTGGCGTGGCCGGCGGACCGGTTTTGATTCCTCACTTCTACAACGGCAAGAACAAGACTTTTTTCTTCGTCAGCACGGAACTGGTGCGATATGTTCAGGGCGTGACTTACTCCGGCACCGTGCCGAATCCTACCGAGTTAACCGGCGATTTCACCCGGACCGCTACCCCGGCCGGCCAGAAGGTGATAATCTACGATCCAGCCACCACCAGGCCCAATCCAAACGGCGCTGGCTTCATTCGCGATCCCTTTCCCAACAACATTATTCCATCCAACCGTATCGATCCGGTGACCCGCAAACTGCTCTCATACATTCCGCCGCCCAACGCAAGCGGAACCAATAATTTCGTCCGAACGGACTCCAATCGGATCCAAAAAGACACGTTCAGCACCCGGCTGGATCACAACTTCAGCGATAACACGCGCATCTTTGGGCGGTTTTCCTATGACGATTCTCCCGTTAGCCGCGCGTATCCGTATGGCCCAGGCAACATCGCTTCGCCGGGCTTCGGTCCGCAGGATTTCACGCGCGACAACGCCGTTCTGGAAGGCGATCACATCTTTTCGCCGGCGCTGATTGGGACAATTCGGGGCTCATTTTCGCGTTTAGCGAATAACCGCTTGCCGCCAAGCAATGGTTTCGACATCGGCCAGTTGGGATTTCCGGCAAACCTGCAGGCGAGCATCGGAGCACCGGTGGCCTTTCCCGCTTTCGATATCAGCGGCTACTCTGTGAATGGATCCATCCCCAATAATTCACGCGCCGGCACGCTGGGTTCGACCGGTGCTATATCGTTCGGGATGAACAACTACGCGCTGCAGGGAAACGTGACGAAGACCTTCCGGCAGCACACATTGAAAACCGGCGGTGAGTATCGTGTGATCCAGTTCAATACCCTTCAGACCGGTGACGCAAGCACCCAATTCAATTTCACCAGCGCTTTCACCCAGGGCCCAAATCCCGCGCAGGCGAGTGTAACGGGCGGTAACGCGGTGGCATCATTTCTCTTAGGAGTGCCCGCATCAGGCTCAGTGACACCATCGCCCGCCCTGGCGATCGAGACCAGTTATTTTGGAGCGTTCGTCCAGGACGAATGGAAGGTAACCAGCAAGTTCACCCTTAACCTCGGCTTGCGTTACGAAGTAGAAACGCCACGGACGGAGCGGTACAACCAGCTCACCAATTTCGGCTATAACGCCACGCCGGCAGTAACCGCCGCCGGATTGAATCTCAAGGGAGCGCTGACTTTTGTGGGTGTCAACGGAGTTTCGCGCTACCAGGCCAGCGTGGACAAAAACAACTTTGCGCCGCGCGTGGGCTTCGCATGGCATGTTACGCCGAAAACCGTCATCCGGTCCGGATCGGGCATATTCTACGGCACAAATCAAGGTGTCGGCGGGACACCAAGCACTTTCGGGATCAGCGGATTCGGCACAACCACCAATCTTGTGAGCAGCCTGGATGGCGTGACGCCAACAGTGTCGCTGTCCAACCCTTATGCCTCTGGATTGAACGTGCCCACCGGAACTTCGGCCGGCGCGTCTACCCTGCTGGGCCAGAGTATTAGCTTTTACGATCGCAGCAATGTGACCCCGTACACCATTCAATGGAATTTCGACATACAGCGGGAACTCCCGCGCGGAATTTTGTTGGACGTAGGATACGTGGGCACGCGCGGCCTGAAGTTTCCCGCCGACCGTATTGATAACCAACTGCCCGACGCCGCGCTTGCGTTAGGCGATGCATTGCGCACGCAGGTAACGAATCCATTCTATGGAAAGATCGCGGTGGGAACGCTTGCCGCAAAGATGGTTTCGCAGGCGCAGCTTCTCCGGCCGTATCCGCAGTATGACCAGGTGACATCCGCGGTTGCCAATTGGGCCGCTTCTACGTATCACGCTCTTCAGGTCAAAGTCGAAAAGCGTTTTTCGAATGGGCTGACGGTCCTCAGTTCCTACACGTATTCAAAGCTCATGGATATCAGCACGGGTCCATTCAGTGGCGAATCGCTTGGATCCGCTGGCATTCAGAACTGGAATAATCTTCGCTCCGAATACGCCGTTTCCGGCCTGGACCAAACGCACCGGTTGATCGCCACCGGTGTATATGAACTTCCTTTTTTCCGCGGGCAAAAGGGTTTCGTAGGACGTACGCTGGGCGGATGGGAATTAGGCGCGGTGGCCTCATTCTACGGCGGCAGTCCGCTGGGTATTTCATCATCCGTAAATGGGACCTTCTCGCAGGGTGGCGGCCAGCGCCCAAACTGGAACGGGCAGAGTGCGGCTCTGGACAATCCTACCCCCGCCCGTTGGTTCAATACAGCCGCATTCACCCCACCTGCCGCTTACGCGTTTGGCACTTCACCACGATCTTTTTCCGGACTACGCAGCGACGGCACCAAGAACGTGGACGTTTCACTGCACAAAAACACTCACCTTTCGGAGCGGCTGATCCTTCAGTTTCGGGCAGAAGCCTTTAACCTGACCAACACGCCGGTATTTGCGCCACCCAACACCAGTTTTGGCGCCGGTGCATTCGGCACGGTGAGTTCGCAGGCTAACCAGCCGCGCATTCTGCAATTTGCCCTGAAGCTGTTGTTTTAGACTTGACTGAGAGATCCCTATGAATCGCAGAACATTTTTGCAGACAACATCGCTCGGAGGCATCGGCCCTCTGGCGAGCATGGCTCAGCAGACCGGACCGCCGCCGGCGGGTCATCTTGAGCCCGAACCGAAGCCGGATGCGCATCCGAATGTCATCTGGATTTTCGGCGATCAATTTCGCGCGCAAGCAACGAGTCTCAGCGGCGATCCAAATGCACGAACGCCAAACCTGGACCGCGCAAGCGTAAACGGCGTTACCTTTTCAAATCACGTCTCCGGATTTCCGCTGTGCTGCCCATTTCGTGGGTCGCTGCTGACCAGCAAGTATCCACACAATTGCGTGCCTGGACACGAGTACCCTTTGCCTGCGGGAGAGAAGACTATTGCCGATGTTTTCAACGCAAATGGATACAACACGGCCTACTTCGGGAAGTGGCATCTGGGAGGCTTTCATGAACGAAACGGCCGCGCGGCTTTCTTTATCACCGACCCCGGCCGCCGCGGAGGTTTTCAAACCTGGGTGGGTTATGAAAATAACAACAGCCAGTGGGACTGCTGGGTGCATGGCGGCAGTGGAAAGGAAAGTTTCCATCGCCAATTACCTGGGTATGAAACCGATGAACTCACCAACCTGTTGATCGGGTACATCAAAGAGCGCGCCGGCGGGCGAAAGAGCGAAGGCGGAGGAAAACCATTCTTTGCCGCGCTGAGCGTGCAACCGCCTCACGACCCCTACATTGCGCCGGAAGAGTTCATGGCAAAGTACAATCCGGAGCGCCTGGAACTGCGTCCCAACGTCGCGCACTCAGCCCAAGTGGAAAAGCAGGCTCGCACCGAATTAGCCGGCTATTACGCCATGATCGAAAATCTGGATTGGAACTACGGCCGTATTATGCATGCGCTGCAACAAACAGGTCTTCTGGCCAATACACACGTCCTATTTTTCGCCGATCACGGGGACACGCACGGCTCTCATGGTCTATTTCGCAAAACGAACCCATATGCCGAGTCCATCCGTACGCCGTTCATAATCTCCGGCGGTGTTCCGCGTTATCAGCCCTGGAAGGTGAAGCGGGCGCCGGTGGCCTCAAACCATGTCGATATCGCTCCAACCACACTTGGGCTGTGCGGGATCAAGAAGCCGGATTGGATGGTGGGAGCGGACCTGTCGCATCTGCGCATCGATAAACCTGCGGCTGGTCCGGAACCGGATTCGGCGTATCTGCAGAGCGTGATCCCTACCGGACATCCGGACAGCATCAACACGCCCTACCGTGGATTGGTGACACGCGATGGATGGAAGTACGTCTGTTTTGAAAATCAATCGTGGCTTCATTTCAATCTGAATGACGACCCCTATGAGCAGGCCAACCTCGCTCAAAATAATAAGTACCGGGCAGAGCGCAACAAGTTAATTGCCCGCCTGAAGCAGTGGGGCTCCGATACCGGCGACAAGTTTGAAATCCCGGACAAGTGAACATGAATCGACGTCAATTTATTACCGCGGCGGGCGCGGCCATCGGATCACGGGCGCTGGGCGCCGCCTCAAAGCCACCAAATATCATTTTCATTCTGTGTGACGACCTCGGCTATGGAGACCTTGGTTGTTATGGCTCCCGCATCCGGACGCCAAACTTGGATCGCATGGCGGCTGAGGGCGTGAGGTCTACCGATTTCTGCTCCGCCGATCCGGTCTGCTCGCCATCCCGCGCCGCTCTGCTGACCGGCCGTTACCCCACGCGCGTTGGCGTTCCGCGCGTCTTCTTTCCGCAAGACCAGGGTGGATTGAACCTGGATGAGACTACGCTGGCAGACATGCTCAAAGCCCGCAATTACAAGACGATGTGCATCGGAAAATGGCATCTTGGGCGTCCGGAAGCGTATCTGCCTACGCATCGTGGATTCGATGAATACTTCGGAATTCCGTACAGTAATGACATGTCGCCTCGTGTTCTGTTGCACAACACGGAGGTGATCGAGCAAACCGCCGGCTTGGATACTCTCACGCAGCGATACACGGCGCGTGCGGTGAAGTTCATTGCGGACTCGAAATCATCGCCGTTCTTCCTGTACATGCCGCACACCTATCCCCACATTCCGCTGGGTGCCTCGCCGGAATTTCGGGGCAAGTCCGAGGAAGGCTTATACGGGGATGTTGTGCAGGAATTGGACTGGAGCGTCGGCGAAGTCCTGAAGGCTGTGAGACAGAATGGGACGGAGGACAACACACTGGTGATGTTTTCGAGCGACAACGGGCCTTGGTACCAGGGAAAGCCCGGGCAAACTTCGAGGCCGCAAGAACACGACCTACGAGGGTGGCATCCGGGAGCCTTTTATCGCGCGGTGGCCCGGAAAGATTCGAGGTGGGCGTGTATCGCATGCGCTTGTCTCAATGCTGGACATCTTTCCTACCGTCGCCCGTTTGTGCGGCGGCGCGCTTCCCGCAAAGGCGATGGATGGCATCGATATTTGGCCGATCCTGAGCGGCCGGCAACAAACGATCGAGCGCCCGCCTCTGCTTTACTTCGATAACTGGGATCTGCAGTGTGCCCGCTGGATGAACTGGAAACTGCATATCGCAAGGCACAACACGGCCGCCTACACGCCGGCTCCCGCCAGTGGACGCCACAGTTATCCTCTGGCCCACCCGGAACTTTACAATCTCGCTGTCGATCCGGATGAAAGCTATGATGTCGCTCCGCGGAATGGTCAGATAGTAGAAGAGATTACCGCAAAGATCACGGCTATGATTCCGAGTTTTCCGGACCAGGTGCAGCAAGCGTATGCAGGGTTGCAGAAACAGAAGATAAATCCGGCTACGCCAGTGGGAGCATATCCAAGACCTGCGCCGCTGTGATGCGTCGGGCCCAACTCCGAATCTATCTCAACGAGGATCCCAAAACACCTCCGCGGATATCCTGAATCGTGCGGCGAGAACCTTCGCCTGCTCCATGGTAATGGGCCGCTTTCCGCTTACAATGTCGGATGTGTAGCCCTTACTTGTCCCCCCAGGCGCGGCCAATTCGGACTGTTTCATGCCGCTCTTGTCCAGCAGCGGCCGGAGTATTTCATCTGGCGCTCGGCTGCCGGCGTCTGCACGGTGCGGTCTTCGTACTCAGTTATAAGACCAACCAGCATTTGAATAATGCATCTTGTTCCGGCGTGCGATCCGTGTTCATCATGGACTCGATTACCGCCGTGATTCGGGCGCATTCCTGGCCGGATTCAATTGGGCGCGGCAACACCTTGGCCAACAAACGGCCGTAGCGCTTTGGGTCGATTCTTTTCACTTCCATTTCTTCCACTGCCCTCTATTTTATTCCTTGTGCGTGGGAAAGCCTTTGTACAGCATCAAATTACGGTATCCGTGGCAGGTAGATCTTGGTGAAGGACTCGCCCCAAAACGGGGCAGCTGTGGTGCGTTAAGTGAGCATCTGCCCCATAAAAGGCAGACCCCGCAAGAGGAGCAGGTAAGCTATTGATTGTAGGTGAATTCTGGAGCCGGGAACGAGGGTCGAACTCGTGACATCCTGATTACAAATCAGGTGCTCTACCAACTGAGCTATCCCGGCTCACAACTACATTAAACCACGGGTGCCGCGGCGGGTGGCCACCGATCCCATACTCCGGAGTTTTTACAAAGTTCTTACAAATACCGAACAACTTGCCGTCCGCGATTCCTTAGCATTGAGCGAAGGAACCTAGGCTGACCAATGACAAATCTCCGTGATCTCGCTTCCAAAAAACAATCCAGGCGGCTGCTGTACGCTCTAATCTGCGGGTTACTGCCCATCGCTATGTTCGGCTTCAGCACCGGGCCGCCCATTAAGCGCACCGGAGCGGCGGTGGATGGAGGGATAACCTGCACGGCTTGCCACATTACATTTGCTCCGGCCAACTCCGATCCCGCCGGCAGCGTAAAAATTGATGCCGCCAGCTATAAACCAGGTGTTCCGCAAGTTGTCAAAGTGACCGTGCAGCACCCGCAAGCACTGCGTTGGGGCTTCCAACTGACTGCACGGCCGGTAAATGACCAAACCAAGATGGCCGGAACGTTCACGGTGGACGACAACATTCAAGTCCGTTGCGATCCGACTGGTAACGCTCCCTGCAACGGCGCGCTCGAATTCGCGGAGCATAAGCAGCCAGCCACGATTTTAGGTTCGAACGGAAGCGAAACGTTCAGCGTTCAATGGACGCCCCCAGCGACCGAGGTCGGCGACATCATCTTTACGCTGCCGGAAATGCAGCCAATGGCAACGGCGCTAACACGGGAGATCGTATCTACACCACCAGCCTGGTCGTCTCAGGCTCTTGTTCGCTCACCAAAAAACCAACCGTGAGCAGTATCGTCGATGCGGCCGGCTTCAAGTCCGGTCTCGCGATGAATAGCCTGTTCACGATTTTCGGCAGCGATTTTCAAGCGGCTGGTAATTCCCGCGCTGCCGGTTCAGCCGACTTCGTGGATGGTAAATTCCCCAGCCAACTCGGATGTATTGCAGTCGAAGTAGCCGGCAAGCGAGTGCCCATCACGTATGTGCAGTCGAATCAGATTAACGCGCAAATGCCGACGACGGCGCAGACCGGTCCAGTGGACGTCCAGGTCATTCTCAATCCCGGCCAGAATGAAGTGAAAAGCGACGTTAAGACCGTGAACATCCAAAACTACGCCCCAGCCCTTTTTACATTCAACGGGTCCAGTCTGGCCGCTCTGATCGCCGGCACCGCTACTCCAGTGGCAGACGCCAGCGTCGTACCAGCGGGCCGTCCCGCCAAGCCCGGCGAATTGATCTCTCTGTTCGGCAGCGGTTTCGGTCCCACGGAGCCAGTGTTTCAATCGGGTGAGATCGTCGGAGCATCGGCGATCGTCAAGCTTCGTGACGCGCTCGCCGTCACCATTGGCGGAACCACGGTACCGGCTTCGGATATCCAGTTCGCCGGAACCGCCCCAGGCGCCATTAGCGGACTCTATCAAATCAACGTGCGGATTCCCGCCACGGCGGCCGATGGCGATGTTCCAGTCTCCATGCGAATCGGAGGAGTCGCCTCGTTGAGTAGCACTACGATTCCTGTAAAGCGTTAAATCGCTGGCGGGAATCCCCGGGGATCATGCTCTTTCGGGGCCACATCCCCGGTCCGGACATACCAATCCAGCATTTGCCCGCGCAGCCGTTCCTGTGCTCTGGCATACATGCGGTCGCCATAAACGTTGTGCAGTTCCCGTGGGTCCTTCGCCACATCGTACAACTCGCTTTCCCCGTCCGGCCGGAACACCAGCTTGTGGCTGGCCGTTCGAATCATGGTTGCGCGCGTGATGGTTTCCGGTCTCGCGTGTTGCAGTTTCAACTTCGGTTCGTAAATGTTGGGACCCGGCACGGAATCGAGCGGCTCGAAATCCTGCGGCTCGTTTACGTTGTAGCCGCCTTCGGAGAACGCGGCGCGCCGTGGATCTCCGGGCTTACCGGAAAGTTGCGGAGTCAAGCTGCGGGCAAAATGAGTGTGTTCGGCGCGGATGCCAGACAGTTCCAGACAGGTCGCCATCACGTCGTATAGTTCCACCATTTCTTTCGAGACGTGTCCGGCCGCGGCCCCGGGAACCCGCGCAATCAGAGGAATATGCTCCAGCACGTCGTCCATGGCGCTGGGCCATTTCTCCACCAGGCCATAATCTCCGCCCCATTCGCCATGATCGGAAAAGGCGAAGATGGCCGTATCGTTCGTGTGACCGCTCCGGTCCACGGCTTCCAGAAGCTCGCCGAGCAGCCAGTCGCTATAGCTGATCATGCCGAGGTAGACGGCTTGAATCTTGCGGAAGTCGGAGTTCTTCAATTCATTCAGCCGCCGGGTTTGCCGGATGGCTTCGTAAAAATTCGGCTTTCCCGGCAACCCAACGGGGCGCAATGGCGGCAGCTTTGCCGGATCGTACATATTATAGAAACCCTGCGGCGCGGTGAAAGGTGGATGCACCATGGTTTGGGGGAGATAAATGCAGAACGGTTTTTTGGAGTCCCGCTCCAGAATGCGGATCGCCGCCTGCAGGTTCGCGTAGTCAGGGAATTCGCGCCGGTCCGGACCTTCCCCGTAGAGAAACGAATAATAATGCGGGTCGTCTTTTGGCCAGGGATTGTTCCGGACGGAAGCCATGGACTTGCCGCCTGGCTTCGACCCCCATTCCGTTACGCTATCGGCGAAGCTTTCAGGAGCAAGCAGATCGTTCTTGCCGTACCAATACACGTCATACCCATTCTGTTTCAGGTAGCGGAACATGTTTGGCTCATCGCGGTGCAGGAAGTAGTAAAGGCTTCGATGGCCGCGGACGTGTACGGGCCACCCAGTCATCAAGCTGCAGCGCGATGGTCCGCATACGGGATTCTGAACGTGGCACTGTTCGAACCGGACTCCCTGGTCCGCAAGGCGGTTGTAATTCGGCGTCTGCACAACTGGATGGCCGTAGCAGGCCAGACTCTCGGCGCGCAATGTTTCCGGCATCCAAAGAATGATGTTGGGCTTCTTCCCGAAATTAGATTGCGCCGCTTCCGCGGATTGCCCCATAAGGCCGGAGAGAGCTGGCGCCGCCATCGCGCCCAGGAATTCGCGTCTGGATCTGGAGTGTGGCATTAGAATTCTATCCGGGCGCCGAGTTCGATTTGGCGTGCCGGTCCGGCGCTGGTCACGACTCCGAAATTTGTCGAGCCGAACGTGCTGTTGGGCACCCCGAAGTTCGTATGATTGAAAGCGTTGAAGAACTCGGCGCGAAACTGTGCCCGGACGTGTTCTTTGATCTGAAAACGCCGCTGGAGGGAGAAATCGAAGTTGACCAGGCCGGCCGCACGCAGAATTCCCACTCCTTCGTTGCCGAATTGATACGCCGACGGTTGCACGAAGGCCGCCGTATCGAACCACCTGCTGACGGCTCTGCTGTCCAGATTGGGATTCCGCAGTACATTGGGCCGCAGGCTTCCAGCGGAGAATGAATTGGTCGTGTTCGTCTGAGCGGTCACCGTGAACGGCGGGCCGGATTGAACGGTTGTCACGTTAGAAAGCGACCAGCCCCCGGCGATATACCGCAAAGGGTTTGTGCCCAGCCATTGCTTGCCCGGTCCGAACGGGAGTTCATAGACCGCGCTGAAGCTGAAGCGATTCGGAATGTCGTTCCCGGAATACCCGTAATCCGCTCTGCGATTGTAATAATTCGAGTACGGTCCGTTGTTGACGCCAAGGGCGCCTCCGCCTTCAAACGAGTTGTCGAGAAATTTCGATCTTGTAAAGCTGCTCACGATATTCAACCCGTGCGAGAAACGCTTCTCGAAGCGCACCAGACCGGCGTAGTAATTGGAAATGCTGAACGTTGGTGAAAGGATCGACACGTTGGTAAATTGCGGAAACGGCCTGTCCTGTTGCGACGAATGGCCGGGACCTAGCACGCCCGGCGGGATCTGGTTGATCGGAACCGTTGCGTTTGGCAGTTTCCGTCCATCGTTCCCTAAAAACGAAACTTCCACTACCATTTGATCCGGCAGTTGACGTTGAAAACCCAGATTGAATTGTTGCGAGTACCCGGCGCGGCGGCCCGGATCGAAATACGTGACCGCGGTAGTTGGCGTCTTGCCCACGGGGACCGCGCCAAAGGAATCGTTCAAAACGGGTGCGGTGGCAGGTGGAGCGCCATCGCGCAAGCTAAAGGGGAACGTCAATCCGTTATCTGGGCTGGTAATAGATATGGAGGTGCTAAAACCCAGCGCGGCTTGATTGGGGACTCCGGCATCGAACGGATGCGCGAAGAAGATTCCGTATCCTCCGCGCACCACGGTGTTTCCCGAAGCGAATGGCTTCCACGCGAAGCCGAAACGGGGTCCGAAGTCATTCAGGTCGGCATCATACGGATTGGTCCTGAATCCGTTCAGACCCAGAAACTTGACTACGCCGGCAGTGCCAGAAACCGGATTGATCTGGTGGCTGTCAAAGCTATTCATTCGATTGTTCGTGTCGATCATCGGGGTGTCTGTCTCCCAACGGAGACCCAGGTTCAACGTCAAGTTTTGAGTCACCGCCCAATCGTCTTGGAGGAAACCGGCCAGATACCACATTTGCCGGTTGAGAACGCTCGTCTGGTTCTCGGCAAAGGTGAATGGAATACCAAGCAGAAGAGAAGCGATAGGGTTGCCGCTGGCTGCGTTCCCAGGCTGCCCGGTAGATAATGTCGAAAATGAGAATGCGCCCGATGCAGTGGGAAGATTCACTTCATGGTTCACAGACCGGTTCGCTTCGAAACCGAACTTCACGGAATGCCTGGCGCGAACCCAGGAGAAGTCATCTACAATTTCGCTCTGATAAATGGGATACTGGCGGCGCTCCTGCGCGTTAGACCCCAGGGCGTTGTAGCCGGTTAGCGCAAACTGCGGAAAGGCACTCGGCGATACACCTTGCAGACCGAGTTTCTCCGGGTAGTTCCCTCCCAGGCCCTGTGTTTCCCCGTGCGAATAACGGTTGCTGTATTCGTAGCGAAGCGTGTTGACCATTGCCGAATTGACCACATGGGTCCAGGCTCCGTGCCAGACGTCCTCGTGGGCCAACAAAAACCCTCGTGGATCGGCGGCGGGATCGGGATAGATGCTGGTGACCGACGTGTTCTCCAGGTCGTAAAGGTAACGCACCGTCAGCCGGTCCTTGTCGTTGAAATTGTGATCCACCTTCGCCTCATAGAAATTTGCGGCAAGACCGAAAACGTAATTTGCTTGCACCGTGTTCGTTCCGGCGTTCGGAAGCGGGTAGAACTGGATTGCTTTCGCCCCCACCGGGTCGAACCGGCTGGGAGGTATCACGTTACCGGGGAATTGCGTCCGGACCGCCGCGCCGTTCACGGTCTGTGTGGTAGCGGGATCGTAGATGGGAACCAGTTTGCCGCCACTGAACGTTTGCGAAAAATCTCCGGCACGCTGCAGCGCCGTGGGAGCGATCACTGTATCCACCGCGCCGGAGCGCCGCGGCCGCCCCTGGTAGGCGAAGAAAAAGAATGTTTTGTTCCGGCGAATCGGACCGCCAATGGTTCCGCCAAAAATGTTGGATCGCAGCTCGGGTGAAACTTTCCGGCCATTTTGTATGGGAGCAAAAAATCCGGGCGCATCCAGCGCATTATTGCGAAAGTATTCGAACAGGCTGCCGTGAAACTGATTGGTTCCCGATTTCGTGGTGACCACCACAACCCCACCGGCCGATCCGCCATACTGAGCGGAGTAGTTGTTCGACAGGACCTTGATCTCTTCCACCGCGTCCACCGGCGGATCTAAATCCATCTGGCCGATTCCCATTCGCATGTTTTGTCCCGTGCCGCCATCGATCCAGAACATTTGGCTCTGCGTGCGGCCTCCGGCCAGACTGAACTCCGGTTTCTGACCGGAATTGTAGCCGAGGAATACGGCTCCTCCTGTCAGGTTGATCGCGTTCATGGTGCGGCGGTCACCCAACGGTAGATCGGAAATGCTCTTCGATTCGATCAACTGCGTGATATCGGAGGTGCGGGATTCAATCTGCGGCGCTTCGCCGGACACCGTGACGGATTCGTTTACTCCTCCCAGTTCCAGCCGGATATTGAGGCCGAGCACCTGCCCGGTGGAGATGGTGATCTGGTCGCGCACGTAACGCCGGAAGCCTTGCGCCTCTACGGTGAGAGTGTAAGCGCCCACCGGCAGGTTAGGGATTGAATAAAATCCGGAGGCGTTGGTCGTAACAGTAGTCTTTACTCCAGTCGCGCTGTCCGCGGCAATAACACTGGCTCCGGCGACACTTGCCTCTTGGACGTCGGTTATTACTCCACTGACGTTAGCCTGGTTCGGCTGCGCGGACGCGTAAGGAAGCGCGGAAAGCGCCAGCAACACAAATGCTATGGCTCTTCTAATCATGATTCTTCTCAGAGAATAATACAGATCTTCATTAGTCTACAGCGAAGTCAACATGCACACAGTTTTAACAATCCTCCGGTAACCAGCGCCGCCGTTACCGAGTCCAAGACTGTAATGAGACAAGCTCGCTCGCTCTGTTTACTTTTTCTGTTGGTGTATCTGCCGGCTGTTTTTGGGCAACGGCGTTCTGAACGGTACGCGCTGGTGCTGTCTGACGCTCCCGTATCTAGCGTAGTCTCTGGCCGAAGTGAACTCCGGTCGCCTCTGGCCGAAATCCATCGCGCTCGAATTCAGTCCGCGCAGGCGCAGGTCCGGAAAGCACTACAGAGCCGGGACATTACAGTGACGGGATCCCTGAATACTCTATTGAACGTTGTGTTTGTGTCCGCTCAGCCAGACCGCGAATCTGAACTCCAACAGGTGCCCGGAGTCGCCCGTGTACAGCGAATGCGCCGTATCTACCCGCAGTTGGACCGAGCGGTCCAAATCGTGAATGCACCCGCAGCATGGAACCTGTTAGGCGGGACTGGTAACGCAGGTCTTGGCATTAAAATCGGCATCATCGATTCAGGGATCGACCAGACTCACCCAGCATTTCAGGACGCCACTCTGCCTGCCGTGCCCGGATTTCCTAAATGCAGTGGCGCGGACTGTGCGTTTACGAATGCGAAAGTGATCGTGGCCCGCAGTTATGTTTCCATGCTGGCGGCTGGAAGCGATCCATCGAATCCCGCTGTCGATTCCAAACCCGACGACCTCAGCCCGCTGGACCGGGACGGACACGGCACGGCTCTCGCCATGGTAGCGGCGGGTAACACCAACACGGGACCGCTCGCTACCATCACCGGTGTTGCGCCGAAGGCATATCTGGGCAATTACAAGATTTTCGGATCACCCGGCGTGAACGATGGAACCACGGCGGACATCGAATTGAAAGCCATCGAAGACGCCTACATCGACGGCATGGATATTATCGAGCTCTCGTTTGGCGGCCCCAGCTTCTTCAGTCCCCTCGATCAGGGCCGTACGTGCGGCTTGACGGGAAATGCACCATGCGATGTTGAGTCGCAGGCAATTGAGCAGGCCATTAGCAAAGGTCTTACGGTGGTGGCTTCCGTGGGGAACGACGGTGACAGCAGCGGTGATATCACGCTGAATACGGTTACCTCCCCGGCAATCTCCCCCTCGGTGATCGCAGTTGGCGCCATCACGAATTCTCATCAATTTGTATCGGTGCTGTCCGTGTCCGGTGGTCCTGCGAATCTGCAGCAGGTGAATGCAATTTTTGGTAACGGCCCCTTGCCGCCGGCGCCAGTTACCGCTCCTGCGCTCAATGCGGCAACATTAGGCGGCGCCAATGGCTGCTCCGCCTTTCCAAAGAACTCTCTCAATGGCGCGTTTGTGCTCGTCAACGTCGATAATTGCGATTTCTCGGTCAAAGTGAATAACGCGCAGGATGCCGGCGCCGCCGGATTGATCATGTATCTTACCGATGTAGAACCGCTGTTTGAGCCGGGCGGCCTCATTGACACGATGATTCCAATGGTCCTTATCAGCCTTGCGTGCGATCGATGTGACTGGCTTCGGCTCTGTCGCCAGCTTCTCCTCGCGCGGGCCGTCCACCGGCCTCGGAGCAATTAAGCCCGAACTCGTCGCCGTCGGCACTGACCTGTACATGGCGGCTGAGCGCATCGATCCGAACGGAGAATTGTACAATGCCACCGGATACGCGGTCGCTAGTGGAACCAGCTTTTCCGCGCCGATGGTTGCGGGAGCCGTCGCTCTGGTGAAGCAGAAGAACAGCACGTTCACGCCCGGCCAACTCAAGTCTGCGGTAGTCAACACCGCAGCGTCCGGCGTTACGGATACGGATGGTTCTCCCGCGCTTATTACTGCGGTCGGAGCCGGAAGATTGGACGTTGGCGCCGCCGCCGGCACAACTATCACGGTGGAGCCATCCACATTGTCGTTCGGGATCATAAAGACCGGCGTGCAACCGGTCCAGCAAATGCTGCGGATCACGAACACCGCCGCTTCCTCCGTGAATCTGACGTTAGCGCTCTCAGCCGCTACGACGGATACCCGTGGACAGCTATCGCTCAGCCAATCGCAGTTGTCTCTGGGCGCTCATCAATCCGCGGCGGTTACTGTGACACTGGGTGGCACGCTGCCCAACCCAGGCGAGTATGATGGAGCGCTTGTGATTCGTGGCGGCGCGGGCGTCATCCGTGTTCCTTATCTGTATCTGATCGGGGATGGCCGCGTGGACAATGTGTTTCCGTTGACTGGCGTTGGGTTCGATGCGAACGTGGGCGACCAGATCCCGGACGGAGTCGTCTCGCTCAAGGCGATCGACCGGTACGGTGTTCCGGTCGCTAACGCACCGGTGACATTTTCAGTCGTAAGCGGCGGTGGCAAACTGCAGAATGCAGACCGGACCACGGACACCAACGGGATTGCGATAGCGGATGCGTATGCCGGATCTACTGCAGGGGATCAGGACTTTCACGGCCGCGCCGGCGGCATAGTCGTAGATTTTCCGGGAGTCGCGCGTCTGAAGCCAACCATAGCGAACAACGGTGTACTCAACGCCGCCACGTTTGACATTGCTTCCGGGATTGCTCCGGGGTCTTACGCAACGTTATTTGGCGCCGGCCTCAGCGATAGCACGCGCGGCGAGTCGACCGTCTCATTACCCCTCTCATTGAACGGAGTGAGCGTCAGTTTCGACGTGCCCGGCAAGCTGAGCCTCCCCGGCCGCCTTTACTATGTCAGCCCCACGCAGGTAAATCTGCAAGTCCCCTGGGAGCTGCAAGGGCAATGGTCAGTGCAAATCAAGGTGAGCATTCAGGATTCATTGGGATCTGTGTACACCGTTCCACTTGTGCAATATTCGCCTGGGATTTTTCAATTTCCGGAGCAGGGTACGGGCCGGACACTGGCGGCAGCCGAGCACGCCGGCGGCAGCATCATCACCAGCGGTAACGCTGCAAAACGCGGCGAGCTGATTGAGCTGTTCGTCAACGGGCTGGGACCGGTAAGCAATCAACCTGCAACCGGTGAGCCGGCTCCCAGTTCCCCGCTGGCAACCACGAGGGCCCTGCCGTCGGTCACCATCGGCGGCGTCACCGCCCCGGTGCAGTTCAGCGGTTTGACACCCGGCATCTCGGGCCTGTATCAGGTCAACGTAACGCTACCTGCCAATACGCCCATAGGCTTGCAACCGGTCGCCGTATCGATTGGTGGAGTAACGTCAAAGCCGGCGATGTTGCCGGTGCAGTGACTATCGATAGTGAATGTCGAAGTGCTTATTCGTAATGAATAACACCGTCACATCCAACTCGGCCGCCGCCCCGTGCTCCATTTCCGAACCTTCCGGAAACCAGACGAACATACCGGGTCCGTAGCGGCCCTCATGTGTCACCAGCGTGCCTTCCAGTACATACATTCCGTGCGCGCACGGGTGCGTGTGCAGCGGATTCATCACACCCGCCGGGTAGCGCACCAGGCGAACTTCCATACCGGTCTCCGCATCTTCGATCAGATTCTTGCGGTATAGTGTCCGGCCGATCTTCTCATTGAAGCGCTCTTCCCATGGAATGGCACTCGTGTCGATAGCAATCGGCTTCCCCTGAATCATCCTGCGATTATCTCGCATTGCGAACTTCTATTGCGCGGTCTTGACCGGTTCCTTTGCCTTGTCATAAAACTCATCCTGGAGCCGTGGAGAAACCTGGTCTGCCTTGATCGACCGGATCGCGCTCGCAATCCCATCGGCCCATGCCTTCATGTCAAACTCTCCAAGTGCCGTATTCGCCGCTGTGGCGTCTCCCGCATAGTGGTCGGGAAATTTCGCATACCACCAGATGCCCGTATAAACACCACCAGGCAAGTCGAGCCGGTTTCGATCCGCTCCCGATTCGCTAGCCGCACGGTCCAGATGAACCAGGTCGGGGCGCGAAACCATCGTATGCGACGTCTCCGACTCCCCCGCGTGCGCATCCACCTTCGACTTCAATGCCGGACGGCCCGGCGGATATTGCCCGCGCATGTACACATAAACCACGTAATCATGCCGCGAAGCAAGCTGCGACTGCGCGAAGAAGGGCAGCAGACTATTGTTCCCGCCGTGCCCATTCACAATCAGGATCTTCTTGCAGCCATTGCGGGCCATCTCATCTGTTGTCTCTTGCAGCAGTTCCAATTGGAGGCGTGAGCTGTAGGCGACCGTTCCCGGTTCGTGTTTCGCCTCAAAAATCTGCCCGAAATAGTATGCCGGGAAGACCACGGCGAACTCCTGCTCAGCGCCCTTTTGCGATACGTAGCGGACGTTGATCAGATCGGTGCCCAGCGGCAGTTGAGGCCCGTGTTTCTCCACGATGCCGATTGGCAACAAACACGCGCCGCGTGCCCGTTCAATAGCTTTTACGAAGTCGCCTGCGGTCAATTCCTCCCAGTTCACCCGAGGCGCCTGGGCATGTGCGATCTGAGTGCCGGTCAATAGAATGACCAGACCGGAAAGAAGTTCACGAATTTTCATTTGCATGGGTCTAGCATTTTAGCGTAATGCATTCCGCGTAATCAAAGCGGCTTTGGCTGTCTGAAATTCCCTCCCTCCGTTGTAGACTAAGGCAGTGAACGAACATCACGCTTGCGCCGGACATAACCTTGGTTGAGAGGCAATTCCCCGTAGGAATCGCGGGAGCCGGAAGGGTTGCCCAGGCGCTGGGCCGGCTCTTGCGTGAGCGCGGCGAACCCATAGTTGCAGTGGCCAGCCGAGATCCCCGTCGTGCCGAAACAGCGGCACAATTTATCGGCGGAGATGTGGAGCCGGTCTCTTACACCGAATTGCCAAGCCGTGCGATTCGCATTTTGATTGCGGTGCCCGACCGGGCCATCACTCCAGTTGCCGGCCTTTTATCAGCCGCTCGCATCCATCCAAATATCGCTATCCACACGTGCGGCTCGCGTGGACCCGAAGCTCTGGATCCACTATTGAAGGAGGGCACTTCCTGCGCCATGCTCCACCCTCTTCAGACGGTTGCAACTCCGCAACAGGGCGCGGCCGATCTTCCATTCGCCACGTTTGCTATCGCCGGTCAAGAGGAGGCATCCCTCTGGGCTCAGCAAAATGTCAGAACTCTGAACGGCTACTGCTTGAACATACCGAGTGACCGCGTGGCGATCTATCATGCAGCGGCTGTGATGGCAAGTAATTATCTGGTGACTCTCATCGGCGCCTCTGTAACTATGATGAAATCCGCTGGCGTCGAGGAAGAAGATGCATTACGAGCGCTCGGTCCTTTGGTTCGCGCCAGCACAGCCAATGCTTTGGAACTTGGGCCGCTAAAGGCTCTCACTGGACCCATTGAACGAGGCGATGTATCCACCATAGCCGGGCACTTGGAGGCTATGACCGGCGTTTCCGCCCACATCGGCGAACTCTACCGCGCAGCGGGCCTCGCCACCCTGGAACTTGCGCAGCAGCGTGAACTCCCCGAAGGGGCCGCCCAGTCAATTGGAAAAATTCTGCGTGAAAGCGGGAGAGGGAATGGCTGACAGCAAGAAGCGGATTCGAGTTCCCGACCTGAAAGAAAAGAAGAAGCGTGACGAAAAGATCGCCATGCTCACCGCTTACGATGCCACCATGGCGCGTCTTCTTGACCGGGCCGGCATCGATGTCTTTCTGGTGGGCGATTCACTGGGGATGGTAATTCTAGGCTACGATACTACTCTTCCGGTCACTCTCGACGCCATGATCCATCACACCCAAGCCGTCAGCCGTGGAACGCGAAGGGCCCTGGTGGTTGCGGACATGCCGTTTCTCAGTTATCAAGTCAGCGTTCCGGAAGCTGTAAGGAACGCTGGCCGGCTGATTCAGACCGGCGGAGCCGCCGCCGTGAAAATCGAGGGCGGCCGAGCTGTGGCCCCGGTAATTCAGCACCTGGTGGAAGTCGGCATTCCGGTCATGGGCCACCTCGGCTTGCTGCCGCAGCATGTCCATCAATTGGGAGGATTCAGGCAACAAGCTCTCGCCGGCGCCGAAGCAGACAAGTTGATTGAGGATGCCCTGTCTTTGGAACAGGCTGGAGCTTTCGCAATCGTCCTCGAATGTATTCCCGCGGACGTGGCCGCCAGGGTGACCGGACAACTGAGCATTCCAACCATCGGGATTGGCGCCGGACCGCACTGCGATGGTCAGGTTCTGGTCAGCTATGACATCCTTGGCCTGTTCGACGAGTCCGCCCCGCCGTTCGTGAAACAGTACGCACGGCTCGGGGGAAGCGGTGGTGGAAGCGGCAAAAGCTTATGCCGGGGATGTGCGGGAGGGTAGGTTTCCTGGCGCGCAAGACAACGGGAAATAAGCATGCGAGTGATTCACAACATCCCTGAACTGAGAGAAGCCTTGTCCCAAGTCAGGGACCGCGGACAAAGTATCGGATTCGTTCCCACCATGGGCGCGCTACACGCCGGACACGGACGGCTGATGGAGCAGGCGGCCGCGGAAGCCGATTGTACCGTTGTCAGCATTTTCGTGAACGCAATCCAGTTCAATCAAAACGCCGACTACCAGCGGTATGCTAGAACTCTCGCCACCGATCTGGAATTCTGTTCAGCCAGGGACGTAGGAATCGTGTTCGCTCCATCTGAAGAGGAAATTTATCCTCGTCCTCAACTCACCTTTGTTGACGTGGAGCGCGTGTCAACGCATCTGTGCGGACACTTCCGTCCTAGCCATTTCCGGGGGGTCGCGACCATAGTTTTGAAACTGTTCCACATGGTCCAGCCGGATCGAGCCTACTTCGGCGAGAAGGATGCGCAGCAACTCGCGGTGATCCGGCGCATGTGTACCGATCTCAATGTGCCTGTGACCATCGTCGAAGTAGCAACCGTACGGGAACCCGATGGACTTGCCCTTAGTTCCCGGAACCGGCATCTCAATCCGGAAGAGCGGCGTGTGGCGGCGGTGCTTTACCAGGCGCTGCAAACCGCCGCTGGCAGAGTCGAGTGTGGCGAAACCTCCGTGGGCAATATCAAGAATGAGGTTTCGGCGTTGTTTGATCAATATCCTATGGTGCGCCTTGAGTATCTCGAAATAGTGGACCCGGATGAGATGCAACCGGTAGAGCAGGTCACAGGTCCCGTCCGGGCCGTAGGCGCCATGTGGATCGGCGCTACTCGCCTGATCGACAACGTCCTGTGCAAACCCCAACGGCGGAATTGAACACGCCTTTCCCACAAACGAACACAGAGCGAACCCCGGCAAATCGCCTGCTCGTATTAGCTCAATCGTTTGCGGCAACCGAACCAAAGGCCACAGGAGTGCGTCTTAAAGGGGAGAGAGGTGAGCGAAGTGACTACGGCAGTTCCATTGAATGCCTGCGAAACCAGCGCATTCCGCGTTTTAGTGGCCGACGATCAACCCGGCGTACAGGAAGCGCTCCGGCTTCTGCTGAAAGGCGCTGGCTATCGGCCGGAGACCGTCGATTCCCCCTCTGCTTTGCTCTCCGCAATCTCCTCGAGCCGCTTCGATCTCATCTTGATGGATATGAACTATTCCAGGGACACCACTTCCGGCAAGGAAGGGCTTGATCTGTTACATCGGCTTCACAATGGGCCGAACGCCGCGCCCATCATCGTGATGACGGCTTGGAGCGATGTCGATCTGGCAGTGGAAGCGATGCGTTCCGGAGCGAGCGGCTTTGTTCAGAAGCCCTGGGATAACGCGCGCCTGCTTGCCTCTATCGCGAAGCACATCAGGACCTCCACCGCGGTTGCGCCGTCCGACCTTACAATAGCCCACAACGTTCAGCAGAAGCTGTTTCCACAAAGGAAGAAGGCACTCGAAACCTTACAATACAGCGGCGCCTGCTTACCGGCGCTGCAAGTGGGCGGCGACTACTATGACTTTCTGGATCTTGATCGCCACCGCGCGGGTTTCGTCATCGCCGACGTATCCGGCAAGGGAGTCGCGGCCGCGCTGCTAATGGCGAACTTGCAAGCCCTGTTCCGTAGTCAATCGGAACTGGCTCTCCGCGAACCGGCCGCCCTGATGGAATCCGTCAATCGGCTTTTCTTCGATGCGACCGCACCCGAGCATTACGCCACTCTGTTCTTCGGCCAATACGATGACCTCACCCGCCGCCTTACCTACATCAATTGCGGTCATCACGCTCCGATTCTGGTCCGGCAATCCGGCACGGTCGAGTACCTGGATGCAACCTCCACCGTTGTCGGTCTCTTTCAGAAGTGGAACTGTGATCAGGCATCGGTGCAACTGACGCCGGGCGATACGTTGGCTCTGTTCTCCGATGGAGTTGTCGAGGCCGAGGCTGGCGATGGCCAAGAATTCGGTAAAGACCGCGTTGCCTCCACTATCCAGACAACCCGCTATCAGGCCGTGGAAACCGTGATAAATCGCATCGTCGAAGCGGTCCGATATTGGAGTCCAGCCGAACAGGCCGACGACATGACGGTGGTCGCAATGCGTGCGATTTAAGCAGCTATAGAGATGTCTGATTTGGGCATCTCTATAGCTGCCGCAACCAGCTTACAATTGGCGCATAAAGGCTACCAGGTCCTGCTTTTCCTGCCCATTCAGTTTCAGCGCGAAAACCATATTGAAGAACTCTACCGTATCTTCAAGAGTCAAGCACCGGCCGTCGTGCATGTAGGGCGGGCTATCTTTGATTCCACGCAAAGTGAACGTCTTGATCGGACCATCGCCCGGCTCGTTCTTGAGGAAGCGCTCGAGATGCAGGTCGTGCATCTGGTTGTCCATGTAAAACGCACCCGCGTGACAGCTACCGCACTGGCCTTTGCCAAAGAAGACCTGCTCGCCGCGTAATTCGCTCTGATTCGCCTTCGTGCGATCCAGGCGGCCGGTTGCGGCATCGAGTTTGGGGGCCGGCGGGAAATCGAGCATGTTCTGCATTTGCGCCATATGGCTGACCTGAACGCGGTCCAGGATGTTCATTCCCTTCTTGATGGCATGAATCTCATCGCCATTGAAGTACGCCGTACGCTGCTCAAACTCAGTGAAGTCTTCGACCGATCGCAAGCTACGCTTCGAAGAATGAATCTGCTGGTTGGATACACCACGGAGACTAGTGGTATCGAGGCGGAATCGCCGCTCCTGTGGCCGGATATCCGGGCTTAAGTGAAACTGTCCGGTTGTATGACCATTGACATGGCAATCAAGGCATGTCACCCCCAGGCTCGCCTCCTTCGCTTTGCGGTCGTCTGTAGGGTTGAATTCCTCTTGTGGAAAAGGTGTCACGAGCAGCCGCAGACCGTCGAGTTGCACTGGCGTCAAGATGTCCTTGAACAGCCGGTAATAATTATTGATTGAGATAACTTCCCCGCGCGACACGTCACCCAACTCCGGCCGGTTACTCAAAAACATGGCGGGCGGGAATTCGGGCAGGAAAACCTCTGGCAGATCGAAATCGACATCAAACCGTTCCAGCCGTGGAAACATCTCGATCTGCATCTTTGGGAAGACCTGCCCTCCGTTCGCCTGGAGCGGATGTGCCAGCGACGGATAGGGAAAGATGCCCCGCTGCTTGATATCGTCGGCGTGCAACTCCGCAAGTCTGTCCCACGTCATTCCCTGGGGAAGCTTCGCCGTGGGTCCTACAACCAAGGATTTGCCTCTCGACATCTTAGCCTGCGGATCAAGCTTAGGCTCGAGATTGTAGCGCCCCTCCAGCAACTTGCGCTGGGCGTCCATGATGTTCGGCTTGTTTGCAACCTCCTTTTTCATGATCTCTTCGGGAGTCTGGTTGGGCCTATCCGCGTTCAGTGGATCCCGGTAAAAATCAAAGCCCGAAATCCGGCCCTCTTTTGGCTGGCTCTTAAACACCGGGGATGACGGGTCGGCTTTACTCGCATCAAAAATCTGCGAACTGTCATGCCCGGTCTTTCTCTGTTCTGGCCGCTTGATCGCGGTAGCGGATGGTTGCTGTGCCTGCGCCACTGCGTCGTGCGGCTGCGCGGGAGGGGGCTGGGCGTGAGCGATTGACATGCTGCAACTGGTCAGAATAATTCCGAGCATAACTTTCGCAGTACGGTGCCTGAACTCACCCATGAGCACCATGGGCCACGCAAAGCAGACGATGACCTTCGATCTGCTTGGGATTTCAACAGTGCCTTTGCTTATTCTCGTCTTTTTCATAGGATTCCTTTCTTTGAAGCTTTCACCTGCTTCTAGTGAGCCCGGTTGCGTGTTCGGGATGAAGTTTCCAGGTAGGTCACCTGATTGCAGTCATCACACAGCAAGTGATGATGTTGCTCAGCCTCTATTTTGAAGTGCATCGCCGCGCCGGGATAACAGACCTTACTCACCACTCCGATGCGCACCAGCGTTTCCAAGACTCGACACAGAGTAATCCATCCATGATATGCCGCGGATGGGGGTAGGATCTCGTCGTGAACATCATCAGCCGTCGAATGATTGTCACGTCGAACCAGGGCTGCGGTTAAAGGCAGGCCCCGCTGGCTGCAAAATCGTTCACGCTCGTCCAGCTTGATATAAATCGTTGGTGGCAGTCGAGATGGCAAGTCATCGCAACTATATGGCACTTGGTATCAGTTGTCAATTTCCAAATGAGTATCGGCGCCTAATTCGGCAAGCCAAATTCGTCTCATCGTAATCTCGTCAGACTGCTTTGGAATCGAGCAGTGTGTGCTCTTGCTTCTCGTCCGGATCAAAGCGCGGCATCACTTCAAACTGCAACCGCGCTTCGCCACAGATCCTTGAGTTGATCGGATAAGCATTCCGGCCGCCTGCCTGCCGGAACGGGGCAATAACGATAGCGATACACAAATCTGATAAAACGGAGTTACCGGAAATGATCACTCGACGAACAATCCTGGCAGCAGCGGCTTCCTCTATCGCGCTACGCGCGGCCGACCTCATCATCGACATCCATCAGCACACGCAATACGCCGGCCGGAGCGACCGGGAACTGATCCAGCATCAGAAAGACATGGGAATCACCCGGACCGTGCTGCTGCCCGCCGGTTCGAAGTACGGTCTCGCCGTGGGCGCGGGCGGCAACGATACCGTCGTCGCATTAGCCGGCCAGTACCCGAAAGAGTTTGTCTTTTTCGCCAACGAACTGCCCGGCATCCCTGAGACGAAAAGCGTGCTGGAGAAGTACCTGAAGCTCGGTGCAATCGGCATCGGCGAGCAGAAATTTCCGGTGGAAGCAGATTCAAAAGCCATCGACCTTGTCGCCGGTATCGCAGAGCACTTCCATGTTCCTGTACTGATGCATTTCCAGTATCAGACGTACAATCTCGGTTTTGAGCGCTTCCATAAAGTGCTGGAGCGCCACCCCAAAGTGAATTTCATTGGACACGCGCAGACGTGGTGGGGCAATATCGACAGGAACCTCGAGCAACCAGTCCTGTATCCCAAAGGAAAAGTAACGCCCGGCGGCATCACGGACCGGTTGCTTTCCGATTATCCGAATGTGTTCGGCGATATGTCGGCTGGCTCCGGCCTGAACGCCCTGCTGCGCGATGAAGATCATGCACGCGAATTTCTCAAGCGCCATCAAGACAAGCTGATGTACGGCAGCGATTGTGACGACCGCAAAGCAGGCTCGCAGAGATGCACTGGAGAAAAGCAGATCGCCGCGATCCGCCGCCTGTCGCCCAGCCGCGAGATCGAGCGCAAGATTCTGTACGGCAACGCGGCCAGAATCTTGAATATTACTTAGGCAGCTTCCGAAGTTCAGCCTCCGCCAGTTTGCTCCACTTCCGCATCTGGCTTCTCCGGTATGGCGGTAGCATCCTCACCGCTTCCACGGCCCGCGAGAACATTTCCGCAGCCTGTGTGTCCTGGCTCAACTTCAGTAGGGTCTCGCCTAACAGATACAGACCTTCTGGATCGTACTCCCGCCGGCCGACAAACTTTGTCAGATACTGCCGGGCTTCCTCCACCCGCCCCGCCTGTAGATGGACGGCGCCTATCTCGCGCCAGATCTCGCTGAACGAGTGCTTGTCGTCCAATCGCAAAGTTGCCGTCAGATAAGCCATCGCTTCATCCAGCCGGCTTTGTTCTCGCGCGATGCGGCCCAATTGAAAATGCGCATCGGCCTCTGTGGGATCAATGGCAATCGCCCGCTTGAACTCTTCCACCGCCTGCGTATATTGGCGGCGCTGCTGGTAGATCAATCCAAGCTGGTAATGCGGGTCCGCATCATGCACGTTCAACGCGGCTGCCTCAAGTTGCCGCCGAAAGTTGCCGCGGCTTCGAAAACTGGCGCCGATGTCACCCAACTCACCGCGAAAAGCCTGATAGAGGAAGTACAGAACAAACGGCGATCCCAATAGCGATGTCACAGGTCCAAGGACGGCAAGCAGAAACGTACTCATTGCTAAGATCCCAAGCCCGAGCACAACAACAAGCACGCTTCGGCCGGCGCTGGTTCCGAAAAGAGCCATCACCGCACAGGACATAGCCCCGGCGAAAAGAGCGATCTGCAAGCACCAGAGCGAAACCAGTATCACAGGCGCCGAAGATCCGGCTGAAAGTGTCAGGAAAATCAGGGCGATGGGCAAGCCCGCTGCCGCCCACGCTATCAGTGAACACGTCAACAACGGCCCGTAATCGCGCCGCAATACAACGCTGAAACTTCCCGTGGCCTCAATCAGCGTGACAACCAGAATGCACGCAGGCACAAATAGGACGGCCAGTCCGATCACAGTTGCGAAGATGCCTGGCAGGGCCGCACCAACCCCCCTGTACACCTGTGCGAATGCGTATTGGGATAAGCGCGAAACAATCAGCACCATCGCCGCGCCGAAGATCCAGCTACCTTCGTCGATGATTCTCGCAAAAGCAGTGAACGGGCGGTAATAAAGCAGTATGAACAGTCTCGCTTGCAGTACGATCATGCAAACGGGAAACAGCGCTGCCGCGTCACGCTAACAGGCTCCGCAACACGCCATCCCAAGGCTTGCGATACGGGCGGACCAACATTGCCGAGGCTTCCTTGTCGCCGATGATCTGTTCTTTCCCGGCATCCCACTGCAAGCGTCTGCCCAGCCGCAGCGAAATATTCGCCAGATGGCATGTCGTCGCGGTGCGATGTCCATCCTCCACATCGGCAATCGGAGTCTCTCTCGTCTTAATGCAGTCGATAAAGTTGCGCACATGCAGGTCAAACTGCTGTGGTGAGGAACCGGACTCCTTCACAGCCTTGATCCATGGTTCGGGCTTCACCTGGCTTCTCTGCGGACCACCGCCTGGCTGTCCCTGGAATACCGGAATGCTGTTCGCCGGATCCGCCTTCATATCGGGGAATACTTCGTAGCCCTCACGCGAAATCACCAGGCTCCCCTTGGTTCCGAAGAATTCCAGCCCGCCGCCCTGGCGTCTTCCGGCACTGGCTTCGCGGTGCGACCACAACGCCGTCATGCCTGGATATTCCAGTAACGCATCCTGCGTATCAGGAGTCTCGCCGTTGTCTTCCAGCGCGAACCGCCCGCCGGTTGACGACACCCCTTTCGGTGCATCGAACTGCATGATCCACTGCACAATATCGATCTGATGCGCACCCAGGTTCGTCATCTGCCCGCCCGAGTAATCCCAGAACCAACGGAAGTGATAGATCGCGCGTTTCGGATTGTACGGCCGCGCCGGTGCAGGTCCAAGCCACATGTCATAGTCGATTTCACTGGGCGCCTTTGCGTCTGGCGGCGCTCCGAAACCGGGCATGATGTTACGGAATGATCCCATGCGTGCGCTGTGAATCTTCCCGATATAGCCCGAGCGCAGTAGATCGCGAGCCTTTTGATAATGCAGGCCGCTCCGTTGCTGCGTGCCCACTTGCACAATGCGCTTATGCCGGCGCGCCGTCTTCACCATCCACCGGCCTTCTTCCACAAACAAAGTCATCGGCTTTTCGACGTAGACGTCCTTGCCCGCCGCACACGCCATCATGGTGATCAGCGCGTGCCAGTGGTCCGGTGTCGAAACCACCACGGCCTGCACATCTTTGTTGTCCAGCATCTTCCGGAAATCTTTATAGGGACGCGCCGAGCCTCCACATGCCGCAACGCCCTGCTCAAGCCGCGGTTGATAAACGTCGCACATCGCGGCCATATCCACATCGCGTTGGTTCTTAAAATCATGGACGTGCTGCGCGCCGATCAAACCGAAGCCAACAAAGCCGACTTGCACGCGATCGTTCGCGCCGAGAATCCGGCTGTAGGAAGCTGCGGTTGCAGCGGCTAGAAAATGCCTTCGTGTAGCTGACATGGCCGCGATTCTATCATTAGTAGGATACCCATGAACACCAAACCCTTCGATTCCATCGTCGATTCCGGCGACCCGTCTCTTTTCGATATTCACACCAAGGTGCCGGGACCGCAAGGCGCGCTGCCGTTGACGGCGGAAATGCTGCTCACGCGTCCATCGGGAGATCTATTCGGTTTGACCCAGGACGCGGGCATGGGATGGGATCCGAAGAAACTGGGGGGCAAAGAAATCCTGCTGCTCAGCACGCAAGGCGGCATTCGCGCGGCGGACGGTTCCCCGGTTGCACTCGGATATCACACCGGCCATTGGGAGGTCGGCTTGCTTATGCAGGCTGCTGCCGAAGAGCTGAAAAAGGCCGGCGCGGTCCCGTTTGCCGGATACTGCACCGACCCTTGTGACGGCCGCACACAAGGGACAACCGGAATGTTCGACAGCCTGGCCTACCGCAACGATGCGGCCATCGTATTCCGGCGCCTGATCCGGTCCCTACCCACGCGGCGCGGCGTCATCGGCGTTGCGACCTGTGACAAAGGTCTGCCGGCTATGATGATTGCGCTTGCGGCGATGCATGATCTGCCCTGCGTTCTGGTGCCCGGCGGCGTCACGTTGATGGCCTCGGATGGCGAGGATGCCGGCCGCGTACAGACCATCGGCGCGCGCTTCGCGCATGGACAGATCACGCTGGAGGAGGCCGCCGATATGGGCTGCCGCGCATGTGCGTCCCCCGGTGGAGGATGCCAATTCCTGGGCACAGCCGCCACCGCGCAGGTAGTCGGTGAAGCGCTTGGTATGTCACTTACGCATTCCGCGCTCGCGCCGTCCGGACATCCCATTTGGCTGGATATGGCCCGCCGGTCCGGCCGCGCGGTGCTGCAAATGGAATCGCGCAATGTGACGATGAAAGAGATTTTGACCGATGATGCCATCCATAACGCGATGGTGACCCATGCGGCATTCGGCGGATCCACCAATCTGATCCTGCATCTGTCCGCTATCGCTCACGCAGCGGGACTCCGGCGTCCCATGGCGCAGGATTGGGCTTGTATTAACCGGCAGGTTCCCCGTCTAGTAGACGCGCTGCCAAACGGCCCCCGCAATCATCCCACCGTGCAGGTGTTCCAGGCTGGTGGAGTTCCAGAGGTGATGCTTCACCTCCGCAACGCCGGGTTGCTAAAAACAGATGCCCTTACCGTATCTGGCGAAACGCTGGGAGCGATGCTCGACTGGTGGCAGAACTCAGAGCGGCGCAGAGTGCTGCGCGAGAGGCTGCTGGAGCGCGATGGTGTCGATCCCAATGACGTGATTTTCGACCCGGAATCGGCCGGTCGGCGGGGCCTTACCAGCACCGTGTGCTTCCCGCACGGCAATCTTGCTCCTGAAGGCTCGGTAATTAAGAGCACCGCCATTGATCCCAGCGTGGTGGATGCCGACGGCGTCTATAGAAAAATAGGACCGGCACGTGTGTTTACCACAGAGCCGGCTGCTGTCGCCGCCATCAAAAAGAACGAGATTGCGAAGGGCGATGTGCTGGTCATCATGTGCCGTGGCCCCCTCGGCTCCGGGATGGAAGAGACGTATCAAGTCACATCCGCGCTAAAACACTTGCCGTTTGGAAAACACGTCTCCGTTTTGACCGATGCGCGATTCTCCGGAGTCTCCACTGGAGCCTGCATCGGACACATTTCCCCCGAAGCCCTCGCCGGCGGCCCGATTGGAAAAGTGCTGGAAGGCGACCTGATCGAAATTCATATCGACCGGAACAAACTAGAGGGCACAGTAAACCTGATTGGGCACGGCGCTGAAATCTTCGGTGCCGAACAGGGCACGCGGATACTGGCCTCCCGCACAGCCCGCCCCGATTTAACTGCCGATCCGGACCTGCCGGACGACACCAGATTGTGGGCCGCGCTGCAATCGGTAAGTGGCGGCCCGTGGGGTGGCTGCGTCTACGATGTGGAAAACATAATTAAGGTGATTGAGGCCGGGAAGCAGGCCCTCAGGAATTCACTTAGTGCGAGTTAATCATCGACAGTTTCCCCAGTCTGCTTTCCTGCGATAATAAAGGTATCCCATGGATTTGAAAGACCTTGACCTGAAGAAGACCGTCAATCTGCCGCGCACGGACTTCCCCATGAAGGCCAATCTCGCGCAAACCGAGCCCAAGCTGCTTGAAAGTTGGGAGAAGTCTCAGCTCTACCAACGAATCCGCGAAGCTCGCGCTGGCCGGCCCAAGTACATCCTGCACGACGGTCCGCCGTATGCGAACGGGAACCTGCATCTCGGCCATGTCTTCAATAAGACACCGAAAGATTTCATCGTCAAATCCAAAACCATGGCTGGCTTCGATTCGCCCTATGTGCCGGGTTGGGATTGCCATGGTCTGCCCATTGAAATCAAAGTGGACGGCGAACTTGGCTCCAAAAAGGCGAAGATGTCCGCTGTTGAGATCCGCCGGGCCTGCCGCAAATACGCCCAGAAGTACGTCGATCTGCAGAAGAAGGATTTTCAGCGGCTCGGCATCTTCGGCCAGTGGGACGATCCCTACCTGACGATGACCGCGAAGTACCAATCGGTCATCGCCGGCGCGTTCGTCGATTTCCTTGACAAGGGTTACATCTATAAAGGGCTCAAGCCCGTCCACTGGTGTATTCACGACCGCACCGCTCTTGCCGAAGCCGAAGTTGAGTATGAAAATCACACCAGCCCGTCCATTTGGGTTCGTTTCGCATTAACGTCCGATCCGGCCAGGATTGCTCCGGAACTAGCCGGACGCAAGCTGTATGGGCTGATCTGGACCACCACGCCTTGGACCATTCCTGCCAACCTGGCTATCGCGTATCACCCCAAGTTCGACTATGTTGCGGCCGATGTTTCGGGTGACGTCTACATTGTTGCCGCGGATCTGTTGAAGGCCACGGCGGAAAAGTTAGGCTGGACCGAATATTCCGTGCTGGCCTCGTTCGCCGGCGAGCGCCTGGAAGGCACCGTGTTTCGCCATCCGTTTCTGGAACGGAATTCGGCTGGTATTTTGGGTGGCCACGTCACGCTGGAGCAGGGAACTGGCGCCGTCCACACCGCTCCCGGACACGGTCAGGAAGACTATGTCGTCGCACGCCAGTACGGTATTGCCACGTACTGTCCGGTGGACGCAGCCGGCCGTTTCTATCCTGCCGAAGGCGCTGAGGGAAAACTCCCGAGCGCCTTAATTGGGAAGACGGTATGGGAAGGCAATCCCATCGTGATCGAGCTCTTAAAGGCCAACGGCGCATTGCTGGGCCAGCAGAAAATCGAGCACAGCTATCCACATTGTTGGCGCTGCCACCGCCCCACCATCTTCCGTGCCACCGAACAATGGTTCATCGGGATGGACCGGAATGAACTGCGCGCTCGCGCGCTCCAGGCTGTCGGCAATATCAAGTGGATGCCCGCCTGGGGCGAGGAGCGCATGCACAACATGATTGCCACCCGGCCCGACTGGTGCATCTCGCGCCAGCGCATCTGGGGCGTGCCGATTGTTGTTTTCTACTGTGATGCCTGCCGTGAACCGCTCACTGACCGCAAGATCCTGGACAGCGTGGTGGAACTGTTTGCCGAACGCACCGCCGACATCTGGTATGAGCGCAGCGCGCAAGAGTTAATCCCGGCTGGAACCACTTGCGCCAAGTGCGGCGGCGCCGGATTCAGCAAAGAATCGGATATTTTGGACGTTTGGTTCGATTCCGGATCAAGCCATCTGGCGGTGTTGGGACACAGCCCGGAACTGCCTTGGCCCGCCGATCTATACCTGGAAGGCGGCGACCAGTATCGCGGTTGGTTCCAAAGCTCACTTCTGATCGGTGTCGGATTGAAAGGCAGCGCGCCTTATCGCGAATGCACCACTCACGGCTGGACGCTCGACAGCGAAGGCAAGGCGATGTCGAAGTCCGTCGGTAATGTGATTGAGCCGGATAAGATTATCAAGCAGCACGGCGCCGAACTCTTGCGGCTCTGGGTGGCGTCGGTCGAATTCAATGAAGACGTCCGCCTGTCCGACACCATCATCGCCCGCCTGACCGAAGCGTACCGCAAGCTTCGGAATACGTTCCGGTTTGCGCTTGGAAATTTGGGTGACTTCGATCCGCAAACCGATGCTCTCCCTGCTGCGGAACTTCTCGAAATCGATCAGTGGATTCTCTTTCAGGCCGAGGAGCTGGTTCGCAAGTCCCGCGCGTGGTACGAAGAGTTCGCGTTCCACAAGACCTATCACGCTGTTTACGATTTTGCGACCTCGGATCTAAGCGCCATCTACTTCGACATTGTGAAAGACCGCCTGTACACGGCGGCCCCGAAGTCCAAGGTCCGGCGCAGCGCGCAGACTGCGCTGTACCGTATCAACTACGCACTCGTGCGGTTGCTCGCGCCCATCCTCACGTTCACGGCGGAAGAGGTCTGGACCCACATGAAACGCCGTCCCGGCGAGCCGGACAGCGTGCATCTCGCGCTGTTCCCGGAGCCGGAAGAACTCACCGTGGGCCTGGAGGATGCGCAGCGCGACCGCGTTGCAAATTGGCACAGGCTGATGGAAGTACGGGATCAAGTGCTCAAGAGCCTGGAAACCGCGCGGCAGCAGAAGTTCATCGGCGCACCGCTGGAAGCCAGTGTACACATCACCGCCAACGGAGACGTCTATCCGTTGTTGGCCGAATATTTGCCCGATCTGCCGGGACTGTTCATCGTCTCGCAGGTGGACCTTGAGAACCGTGCCAGCGATCCGCTTGCGGTTGAAATTGGCCGGGCTGAAGGTAGTAAGTGTGAACGCTGCTGGAAGTACAGAACCGACGTGGGAACCATTCCCGGCTGTTCCACCATTTGCGGCCCATGCTCTGAAGCTCTGTCGGAGATGGAGCGGGACTGAACCACGGATGCCGGTTAGGATATGGTCCCTTCTGGTTGCCGCGGCGGTCTTTTTCTTCGATCGCGTGACGAAGGTGTTGATTGAGCGGAACGTCTCAGTGTGGGACACCCTCAGCGTGATTCCAGGTTTTTTCAATATTGTTCATACGAAGAACCGGGGAGCCGCGTTCGGCATGTTCTCCGACGGCAGTAGCGAACTTCGGACATTCCTGCTGATCGGCGTCTCGGCGCTGGTTCTGATCTTCGTTGCGGTCCTGCTGCTGCAGCCATCGCGCGCCGGGTTTTCAGGATCGAAGATGACGATGATTGGCTTGAGCCTGGTGCTCGGCGGAGCGATTGGGAACATCTACGATCGGATTGCAAGCGGGATGGTCACCGACTTTCTCGAATTCTATTTGGGCCAGTGGCACTTTGCTGCATTCAATATTGCCGATAGCGCGATCACGGTGGGTGCGGCGCTTTTATTGCTCGATATGTGGATGTCCAGAAAACAGGTGGTGCGAACCTAGATTCTTACGGCTATAGTGGGATGGCAATTCGCGGCGATGGAGGGCAACGGAGTGAAACAGAATGGATGAGGAATTGAAGCAGCATCTAGTGGCGATGGAAGCGAGGCTGGCCGAAGGTGCGAAAGCCAAAGAGCAACGGCTGGAGGCCAAGCTGGAGGCCAAGATAGACGCATCGGAAGAACGACTCAAGGAGTTTACGCGTGGACTGCAAACGGAACTGCTGCGCGGTTTCGAGGTGTTCTCGCGGAACCAATCGACTCGACTCCAAAAGTAGAGGTGGATCAGCGAAACCTGGACGCCTCGCTATTCGATCGCGTTCTTATTACCGAGAATCGGCTGCATCAAATTGAGATGCGGCTCGGCATCGATCCGCCGGAGATGCGGAAATGATAGACCGCGGCGAACACGCGATCTGCGAACAGCGCGGCCACGGTTTTTCCGGTTAGGTCGGCGTGGGCGAAAAATGGAGGCGATGCCAATGGTGCGGCGCGTGGTTGCGCGGAGTGTGCACGACCGAAGAACGCGAGGACACGCCGCCCGAAGACGAGAGCGATCCGCTGCCTGGTTTGTGGCAGAAGATGAGGGATCTGGGTAAAGGGGAGCAGGAACCGTGAGGCCCGTTGTGCGATTCGTGCATCACAAATGACGGGCTGTTGAATGGATTCAAACCGGCCAACCGCCCAATTTTCGCAAATAGGTACCTAAATGCTACCCAAGCTCATCAGTCACGGTGATTTTTTCCTCCCAACCTATGGCGTGATGGTTGCCCTTGCCTTCCTGGCGGCTCTGTGGATTATCGGCCGTCTTGCGCGCGAAGCCGGCCTGAAGTCCGAGCCGGTGATGAACCTGGGCATCTATTGCGCTCTGGCCGGTATGTTGGGCGCCAAGCTCATGATGTTCGCCTTCGACTGGCAGGTGTATTGGAACGACCCCGGCCAGATCTTCTCCAGGGAAACGTTGCAAGCCATGGGTGTTTACCAGGGCGGGCTGATTCTGGCTGTGATCACGGCGATTGTCTATATGCGCCGCGCCCATTTGCCGGCGCTGCTGACCTCCGATGTTTTCGCACCCGGTCTGGCGCTGGGTCATGCGATTGGGCGGATCGGATGCTTCGCAGCGGGATGCTGCTGGGGACAGGAATGCAAACTTCCGTGGGCTGTCACCTTCACGAATCCGAATGCGCATCAGCTTACCGGCGTACCGCTCGGCATTCCTCTCCACCCGACGCAATTGTACGAATCGATTGCGGAGGCCCTGATTTTCGTCTACCTGTACCGCAAATTCCACCAACCGCACCGCGAAGGCGCGATCATCGGTCTATATCTGGTCCTTTATTCCATCGTGCGCTTTACCGTGGAGTTTGTCCGCAATCACGAACAGGCACTCCCGTTTAACGGACCATTTTCGTTGACCCAGTGGATCTCGCTGGCGACTCTAGCCATCGGAATCTGGCTTACCTTAAACAAGCGCAGCGAGCCCGTTTCAGCCTGAGATACCCTGTCTGTTATGCTGGAAAATCCACTTCCAACATGGCAAACATTTATCCGTTCCAACCCTACCGGTATAGCGCCAAGGCAGGCGATCTGAACAATCTTGTCACGCAACCTTATGACAAGATAAGCCCCCCGATGCAGGCCCGCTACCTCCAGCAGAGCCCGTACAACCTGGTTCGCATAATCCTGGGGGAGCGTTCCGAAACCGACAGCGATCGGGATAACGTCTACACCCGGTCGACCAAATTCTTCAATGATTGGACCGCGCAGGGCATCCTCGCCAGGGATGCCGAGCCGAGCCTTTATGCCTACTTTCAGGAGTTCACTGTCCCGGATAGCGGCGAAAAGCTGACTCGCAAAGGCTTCATCGGATTAGGCGCAGTGGTTCCCTATTCAGATGCCGTGGTGCATCGGCATGAACAGACGCTATCCGGTCCAAAAAAGGACCGCCGACAGGTTCTGGAGCATACCAAGGCGCATTTCGGCCAGATCTTCATGGTTTATCCCGACCCGGATTGCAAAGTGGATGCTCTGTTAGACGAGGCGGCGAAATCGAAACCGGTGGCCGAAGTGAAAGACGAGCACGGCACCGTTCATCGCCTCTACAGGATCGCCGATCCCGCCCGTATCGGCGAAATCCAGAAATTGATGTCCGATAAAAAGCTACTGATCGCGGATGGCCACCACCGGTATGAGACCGCCCTCGGCTACCAAGAGGATCACCCCGAATTGGCCGACGCCGGCAAAGTGATGATGACATTCGTAAACATGCACTCTCCAGGGTTGCGAATTCTGGCGACGCACCGGGTCCTGAGCGGACTGCCGGACTTTAACGCCGAGGAGTTCCTCAGCAGCGTAGGTAATGATTTCCAGGTAAGCAGGCTGGAATCTGTTTCGGCGCTAAAGCAGATTTTCGAGCAGACAGACCTGAGCAACATCCGGATCGGCGTGGCGCTGGCCGGCGCCGATCCGATTTACCTGCTGCAGCGGCCCCGCAATGGTGGCCTGGATGTAAAGGTTCTGCACGAAGACATCCTGGAGAGAGCGATGGGCGTTAGCCAGGAAGCAGTCAGGGAAGAGAACTATCTCAAATATGTGCGCGGAATCGACCCGGCGGTCGACCTGGTCAAAACGGGGGGAGCGCAGATCGCATTTCTGCTGGAGGCGACTACTGTGGAACAGGTTGCCGATACTTCGTTTTCAGGGAGCGTCATGCCGCAGAAATCGACGGATTTCTATCCGAAGTTACTAACCGGCCTGACTATTTACAAGCTGGAGAAGTAAAGGCTCCGGTACTCCGAACGTAGGGATCAACTGACATTTTCGCTCGCGGAGCTTGCGATAATGTTAGGCCCATAATACGTCCCGCCGATATATGGCGAGAATACCTGATACGGATAGCCGGAGATAAACACCCGGATATCATTATTAGGTGTCCGATTGCGGTGACCGTCACCATCGCCGGGGTCAGCCCAAATGTCGGATCTCCGGTCGGGACTAACGGGGCGATCGGACTGTTATAAATCACCATGTTTTGAATCTGGGTAGGGGTTGTGTTGCTGTTAAAGGGCTGCAGTGCGCCGAAGCGTGCGGCAGCTCTTGCACGTTCGGTAATCGCTTGATGTAAATACAGAAACTGGCCAAAATCCAGTACGCCGATGATCATGAACAGAAACGTCGAGAAAATCAACGCCGATTCGACAAGTGTCCAACCCCGGCGCCGGTTTCGAGGGCGGTTAATCATTGTTTTGTCCTCACATACTTACGGCGGCGAAAAATGCCCGGCATAAGTGAAAGTTGCGACTGGCTTTCCAGTCAATGTGTACGAGCCGAAAACCGAATTGATTGTGAAGCTCCTAACGCTTACGGTTACGAATGCCGGAGCCAGGTTCGCAAAAGTCACATTCACTGAAATACTACTTGGATCCAAAGATGGGACAACGGGTTGAGCGCCTTGGGCCGCACTCGCATCCCCATAGGCGGTCATGTTCTGCACCGCCGTCGTATAACTGGAAGCCGGCGCCGAATCGGCCGTCGCACCGGCCAGTGGATAAGGCGTCATAGACGCGTAGCGTGCGCCAGCCCGGACGGCAGTTTCGAGGTTGTTGTATTGATACAGCGTATAGCCAAACTGAAATGTGCCTGAAAATAACAGAATAAAGACAGACGAGCCGATGGCAAACTCAATGACGGCATTGCCTTTTCTTTTTTCCTTTCTGGTTCTGGCTATCATTGGACCAACCGTGTCTTAAAGGAGCCGCCAGGAACTGCTGCTATTTTGCTGCTACCCTCGTTGGAAGATCCCAGGTAGATGGCACAGTAATCAGAGCCCCCACCACTGCCGTAATTGCCCACAGGAAGAATCAGAAAAGCTCTATAACCCAGAACCCGGTTGCTGTCGTGCGGGTCGCTGATTGGCATGTCGATGATGCGGCGGCCATTCCCGGTGTATGAGGCGAAGTCTCCGCTCAACTGGTCGGAATCCTGCTGTGTGCGGGCATCCACCGACGGGCCTTCTGTGTTTTTTGCGCCGCCAGTCAAGTTGATCAAGTCGCCGGTTTTATAGACAGTAATGGCGTAGTCATCCACAATCTCCGCCCGAATGATCTGGGAATTGGTGGTCGCGCCGTAAAACCCACGGAAATCGGCGGAACCGGAACCGCGCGCCTTCGCTGTTGTATTCCAGGCGAGCCCGGTCACAGGGTCGATTCCCGCATCCCCTGCGCAACCTCCATTGAAACCGGCGCCCCAGCGCATCGTGTACTGCGCACCGACAGTGAAGCCGAAATTGATGAGGTCAGTTTTGTTGTGAGCCATCGGTGTAAATGGAAACGGAGCCGGCGTGGCGGGGACCTGACCCGCAATTGAAACCGCGTTCACGTTCATCGTCGTCGACGTAACCACCATAGGCAGAATATAAAGGGATAGCGGTACAACGGCAGTGACATTCACAAACCCTAGTCCGGCGGGCGCGGCGGCAGCAGCCGCCGCGGAAAGCCAAGGCCCATTCCTCGTGGCGCCAAATTGTGGCGTTACACTCGAGAAGTTCCTGGTGCTGAAATCCCAGTGATTAGCCTTAGCCGGAGCAGTTGTCAATGTCACTTCCGCTACGGCGTTATTTACACCCGTAGTCGTACCATCCAGCCGCAGCGCCGCGCCAATGGCCGCCGAATCCGTATAGATTTGGACCTCGTTTTTAGCGATGAACGCATGCCCTACGTCCAGTGCCAATCCGAGCATCCCAAACAAGGCCAAGCTGGAAAAGGGCCATTGTGATTAACACATATCCAGATCTGGAGAGTTTAGTACTGGAGCCACGATGCGAAAGTACTGGGGTCATTCTCTTACCTCTCAGTACCTATGATCTTAGAGGGTACTATCGGGGCCTACAATAGACTGAAAGACTGAGTCATCAAAGGAAATCACCCTATTGAACGTGCCCTGACGAGACGATCGCCGCGAATCCCCGTGCGTAATCGTCTCGCCTGGCATTCACCGCGGCCAGTGGCATACTTTCCCCATTCAGGTAAATCTTCTACTAGTCCGTGCGAGCTTCGTGGATTGTTTCCAGCGTCCTACGAATCGGAAAACAAATTGCTCCGGAAAGTTGTGCCGTAATGCACAGATGTTCGGTGTGTCCCCGGCGAGTGGCTGACGGGGACAAGTACAAGGAAAGCGAGCGGTGTTGAATGCAGTATCCACCGGGCGGATGTAGAGATGGAGCTAGATTCTTGTTGTCTTCCTTGCGCGTGGCCGTCGAGGTAATAAGCACTGGCCGGCCGCACCCGGAACACACCAGATACCACATCGCGCATCCTCCGTTCCTAAAAAGTGTTAAATTAATAAGCCAAGACGGGAGAAGCGCCGCGATGAAAGTCTTTGCATCGGTCCTTTTAGTTCTACTGACGGTCAGCATTGCAGGTGCGGATGATACCGCGCTACGGGCACGGCAACTGGAAAAGGAGGGCGATGCCGCAGGAGCACGGGCGCTGCTGAACCGCGCCGCGCAGACTACGCCATCGGATGCAGCCGCGCTGACGGCTTATGCGGAATTCCTCGACCGGCACCGCGATCCGGACGCTCGATCCGCTTACGAGAAGCTCCTCAACGCATGGAACCGGCCCGAAGATCACGGCAAGTTACGGCCTGTCGCTCACCGCCTGCTGGTACTCGATCTGATCGCGAATGACAACGCCGCCGCCCAACGCCACTTCGAGTTGTATAAAGCCTCAGGCGGCACAGGCGTCTCGCTCGACGCGCTCCGCGGATCTCAGAAACCCAATGCATCGCCCACAATCCAGATCCCAGGGCCCTTGCGTTCTTTTGCGCGCATGGCCGCATTATCTCCGGATCTCAGTCCATCGGAACTGCTTCCCGCGCTTGCGCGGAATGTGGTGACCAATGGATTCCAGGCATCTTCGGGTAATGAAGCGCTGGAGCCCACTGAGTATCTGAAGCTGATAGTCCGTTACCTCTCGCAAGTTCGCGAGCTCGATAAACTGGCCGGCGCCACGCACGTGATTCAGATTGATAATTGCGATTCCACCCAGACCGGGGAACTCCTCAAAGTCCTCGGCTACCGTATGCGCGGCGGCTGTGGCAGCGAGGTCGTTCTTGAAACCGTGAACGCGACGCGTGCGTTCCTCACCATCGACTCCGGTTTCCCTTTGGCCCAGCTCGAGCAGTCCCTTCGCACTAATCGGCCATTTACGTATGATTTCAAGCCGACTGAGGTGTCCATCCTCTATGGCCAGGAATATTGGACTCCCGCCAAGGAAAAACAGAGTGGCGAATTCATCGATGCGTTTTTAAACGATCCCTCGCTCTGCCGGCTTTATCTGGGCTTGTCAAAGCTCGACCGCGAAACTGCGGAAGATCTCAAGAAAGCGATGCCCGTCCAGCGGCTGAAGGCCTACTCGCATGTGCTCGATTTCTACGGTGGCATGTTCCAAATTCACAATGGCCAGGCGGTAGTGCCCGGCGGCCCCCGTGCGATCGCGGCTTGGAAAGATCTATCCGGCAAATCCCCGCAGGAAGGCGCGGCATTCTTTGAACGTTTGTTAACTCGCGACGATGGCTGGATGGCCAGCCTCTACGATGCGATGAGCCGCATCAATACGCCGGTCCGCGATTACCTGCTCGATCCAAAACGATTCCAGCGTTTTTACACTGCGATGAAAGGCCGCATCACCAGCCCCGGCCCAGCCCGTCCCGTTTTCCGGGCCAACACCGATATGATGCTGCTGACCCAGCGGCTGCGCGTGGAACCCGATGGGCGCGCGCATGTGCCCGGCAACATCGAAGTTTGGAAAAACCTCTTCATCCACCATCCCCATGGCAAATACGATGGCAAGCTGACCAAGCTGGCTACCAGTTGGAAGGAGCCAGACGACTTGGTGGAAGCGCTTTTCGCTCTCTGCCGCAAGGCTGTTGAGAATGAGCCACTCAAGATCTATCTTGCGCTCAGCGATCTGAACCGCTTCCGCGCCAGGCCGCTTGAGCCCGCCACCGTCGACCGCATGGCTCGGGATTACCGCCTGTATGGCTCTCAATATTCCATCTTCAGTGAAGCGCCGTCGCTGACCGACAAGACGATCGTCAGTTACCTGGATACCGCCCAAGGCATTTCGCAAACCCGCGATCAGCTACTGCGTTCAGACACTGCCGGCACCATGCAGGCGCTGGTCGGCCTCTGGCAAATCTTCTGCCGTCAGGGGTCTATCGCTCCTGCCGACGCCGATGCCACGCTGGCCGGCATCCTGCAAGAGTTCGGCAAAACCGCCAATAGCCGGGATCTCTTCGATGGCGGCCGCAACGCCACCAGGCTGCTGCTGAAGGCGGCCCATCTGCCCGAAGGAGACAGCTCCCCGCAAGACCGCATGATGGATTTGCTGGCCGGCGCCGCGCAACCCGCCGATACCGAGTCTCACCGCCGGATGGTCCAGAACATGATCCAGATCTTCGAAGCGCAGCGGCTCGTTTCGCTGAAGACCATTTTCGATTTGGCGAATAACCTGGATAGCGTCAGCCGTGGCGAACGGGTGGACAACGCCCTGATCACCAAACTTGCCTCGAAAATCGCGGAGATCCAGTTGCCGCGTGCTTCGTTGTCAACCGTGGAAAAGAATGCCCTTGCTTTTGGATATTGGACCGAACGCCACGTCGAAGCTCAACGGCGTGTAAATCTGCGAGCCGCTGTGGACAAAGCTGCGAACGATCCCGAGAAGTTGAAGGACATTCGCGGCCAGCTAACCCCATTTCTGCGCGACACTCTGGTGGGTTTCAATTACATCCACTATGCACCGCCGGGAGCGCAAATTCTGCAGACGAATCCTCTGTTTGTCCGCACGCACGATTTTCTAGGCATGCAGGGGACAAATCAAACGTGGCACGCTACGGAAGTATTTGGCACCGGATGGCCCTCCAGCGCCGGTGGCCGTCTGGTAGGTTCGTTGTCCGGCTTGCCCTATGCACTGGCGGAAGCGGAACAGAACTTTTTGGTGCCTTCGCGCGAGCAGGCTTTAATCTGGGGAGATCTGGTGCCGCAAATGATCGTTACGGCCAAGGTGCCGCGTTGGTGGAATGTGACGCCTGCGCAGCTTCATTGGGTGGCTCTGCATATGAACCAGGGCGAGTCGTTGATTGCGGAATCGGCGCTCGATGCTAAGGAGCGGACCGAAGTGATAGATCTCCTGAACCATCACGCACCACCGGCGCGCGTCAGTAAGGTGAGTGACCTTCTGGAACGGGGCGCCGTACATGAGGCGTTGGATTCGGTAACGCCTTCCGAGTTGTTCGCTCTCGCTGAGGATTGGTGGGCACAGCACAAGGACGATGGTAATGTTTGTGCAACCGAAGCGCGCCGGTTGATGGCGGCAACTCCCGACCAGTTGAGCCAGCGTGCCATATCGCGCGCCTTCGGTACGCCCAAGCCGATGCTGGCAAACTCTTACCAGCCGGAACTGCTCAACCTCCGCACGTTTCCTACGCTCATGGGCTTTTCCAGCCGCATTATGGCGGAAAGCTGGGAATCGAATATTCTTTACTACGCCGCGCTCGCCGACGAGCTTGACATGCAGCCATCGCAATTGAATGTAGCCGTTCCCGAGTGGACGCAGGCTACCGTGGAGAAGATTTTCGCCACGCATCTGGAGGATTGGCCGGCGCTGTTGCGTTCGCTCCGTCTGGTGGGGGAAGATGTCCGCGTGAAGGCCAGGAAGCAGATGGCCGCGGCGGCAGATCAAAAAGCATCGCTGCAATAATAGAACCATTCTTAGGGGGAATGCGTGAAATCGTATTTTAAGTTTGGGATCATTGGTACTGCTACAGCCTGTATGGGTGCGGGGATGTGGTTATACGCCCAGGAGCGTCCTGTCTTCCGCGTCAAGGTCGAACTGGTGGTGCTCGGCTTCACGGTGACGGATAGCAAAGGTCATTACGTCAATGGCCTAAAACATAAGGATTTTAGAATCCTCGAAGACGGCATCGTGCAAAAAGTCTCCACTTTTGCGGAGGGCAACAGGCCTCCGGTGCAGATCATGGACGATGGCAGCACGCAACCCATCGTCACCGCCAGCACGGAGGGGGAAGTGAAGGGCCCGGACGTTCGTTCGGATGCCTTTGCAGGAACCAATGTCTTCGTGCTGTTCGACACCAGCAATTACATGTACCGCGGATTCGTTTATGCCTCGGATGCGATTGCCGATTTCGTTCGCGGCCTGGATCGTGCAGATTCCATCGCCGTCTACACGTATAGCCGGAACCTATCCCGTGCCTCCGGCCTGAGCCGGGATCGCAACGATGCGATCTTAGGGCTGCGCAAAGCAGTGGCCGGCGACGATTCGGCGCTCTATAACGCGCTGCTGCTAACGCTGCGCGATGCAGCCAAGGTGGCCGGCCGCAAAGTCGTGATCGTGTTCTCCAATGGCCCCGACAACGCGAGCATGGTGGCGCCCGACGATGTGCGTGCGGTGGCCGAAGACGAAGGCATTCCTATCTACGTCATCTCCACCAACGAGGTGAACAAAGATCAGATTTCCAGCGGCGTGTTCCGCCGCATCTCCAGCCGCACGGGTGGGAAAGCCTACTTCGCCAAGAGCTGGCAGAAACAGGTTGAGGCGTTTGAAAACATCCGTGAAGATCTCGGCAACTCGTACACAGTCACTTACTATCCGCAGACGAATCCAAACGAGGGCTTCCGCAAGATCAGCGTAGAGATCGTCTCAGACGCCGGCAAGAAATACCGCATCCGCGCCCGTCCCGGATACCGCCCGCGTAGCGGCTTTTAGACGTGCGACTGTTGGTAACAGCCGCTCAGGCGTTAGACCGGGCACCGGCGAGTATCACATAAAATTTCGAGAAATGCCGCTTTCACCGCCGCCGGGTCATTATCACCCGATCAGCGATAGGCCGCCGAGCGGTGGCGAATCCGGAGGATCTCGATGGAGTGGCCGAGATCGTGGAATTCCGGCGGATCGATACCTTGGAGCTGTTTCACGCCGCCTTCGTCGATGAGAGCAAAGCGGGCGAGGCCATGAAGTAGGTTCAGCGCAGTCTGGCGATCAATGCACGGACGTCGGCTTTGGGCTTGATACGTCCAGACGATTTTCTTAGCCATTTCCGGCAATGGCTTTTCCTATCTTGCGGAAGTCGTCCATGGTAAGGCCGAACTCGGCCAGCACTTCTTCGTGCGGTATGGGCTTATTGTGTTTGAGCCACTCCTTGGTTTCCGCTACCGCACGCTCTTCTTCTTCGCTAATCTCCTCGTCTTCGATGGGCTCCATTGCCAACTTGCGCGAAAGCGGATCGAGAATTACTTCGACCAGCCCACGCAGGGCATTTACTTGCTCAGGGGCCAGATCGATCATCGTGTGGAGTTGCTGTTTAGCTTCGATGACGTCAGTGGTCACGGTTCCCCTCAGCCATTATTTCCGGCACCAGCCAGCGGCGCGCTTCGAACTGGAGCGCTAAGCGTGACGGCGAGCTTGCGAGAGAATAATCCTCCCGCCCCATTTAAAACACAAACCCAACTTGCGCCTGATACGACCGAGGCGTCACAAAATGCGTTCCGCTAAACGTCGAAAGAAAATTATACAGTGCAACGTGGTTGGTGATATTCAGCGCGGTGAAGCGCAGTGTCACCCGCGGCCCTTCGGGATGACGCAGCAGGTTATCCGTTCCGGCGGAGACATCGAATAGATTACGGGGTGAGACCCGCGGAGGATTATGATCCGCGTTATACGTGCCTTCTTTCGGAATCACCAGCCGCGAAACTTCGAAACCTGAATTGCAGGCGGTAATCGGTGATCCCACGGCGGGTTTCAGCGCTCCGCAGGATAACCCGATGGCAGCCTGTTCAGCGCCGGTGAGGCCGAGTGCCGTTTCCTGGTCTGT